>DATGDG010000067.1:0-8180 GCA_035311025.1 Casimicrobiaceae bacterium | reverse complement strand
GCCGGGCTTGACGCGGAAACGTACGACGTTGAAGGCGCTCATTGAATTCTCCTTCAGCCGGGTCGGTGATGGCAGCAACCCATTCTACAATGGCGATGCACATGGGCCGCAATATCCGGCGCCGGCCCGACGGAGACCTCGACATGGAAGACCGCAAGATCCTCGAAGCCCTGAAGGGCGTCGGGACCGGGACGCTGACGACTGTCCTGCTGAAGAAAGGACTGCGCAATGTCTGGATGCGCGGCACGCGGCCGCTGCGTCCAGGACAGGGACGCGTCTCCGGCCGGGCGTTCACGTTGCGCTTCGTTCCCGCGCGTGAGGACCTGGCGACGCCTGCATCCTGGGGCAAGCCGATCTCGACGCGCGCCGCGATCGAAGCGATGCCCGCGGGTTGCGTCGCGGTGGTCGACGCGCGGGGGGTGACGGATGCGGGGATCTTCGGCGACATCCTCTGCGCGCGCATGCACAGGCGCGAAGTCGCTGGCCTGGTGACCGATGGCGTGCTGCGCGACATCGAGGGCGTGCTCGCTGCGCGCCTGCCCATCTGGTGCCAGGGCGTGGCGGCTCCGCCGTCGGTGGCGGGGCTCACGTTCGTCAACTGGCAGGAGCCGATCGGCTGCGGTGGCGTCGCGGTGTTCCCCGACGACGTCGTCGTCGCGGACGAGGACGGTGCGGTGCTGATTCCCGCCGCGATGGTCGAGGAAGTGACGGCGCTGGCGACGGAGCAGGAACTGCTCGAGCAATGGATCATGGACGAGGTGGGCAAGGGTGCCGCGCTGCCGGGACTCTATCCGCCCAACGACGAGAACAAGGCGCGATTCGAGGCCTGGCGGAGCGGGGGGCGCCGTGCAAAGACGTAAGCTCGGACGTACCGGCTTCGAGGTCGCGCCGCTCGCGTTCGGCGGCAACGTGTTCGGCTGGACGGCGGACGAGGCGATGTCGTTCCGCCTGCTCGATGCATTCGTCGCGGCCGGCTGCAACCTGATCGACACCGCGGACAGCTATTCCCACTGGGTCCCGGGCCACAAGGGGGGCGAATCCGAAACGGTCATCGGGCGCTGGATTGCAAGGCGTGGCCGGCACGACGACGTCGTCATCGCCACCAAGGTCGGATCGGGCCAGGACGTCGGCCATCGCTGCCTGCGCCGGGACTACATCCTGCAGGCGGTCGAGGGGTCGCTGCGTCGGCTGCAGGTCGAGGCGATCGACCTCTACCAGTCGCACTGGGACGACGAGACGACACCGCTCGACGAAACCCTCGAGGCCTACGCGCGGCTGCTCCGGCAGGGCAAGGTGCGCGCGATCGGTGCATCGAACCTCGGGGCAGCGCGTCTGCAGCAGGCACTCGACGTTGCCGCGAAGCAGGGCCTGCCGGGCTACCAGACGCTGCAGCCGCTGTACAACCTGTACGACCGCGACGCGTTCGAGGGGCCGCTCGCAAAGACCTGCATCCGCGAGGGCATCGCGGTCATCCCGTATTACGCAATCGCGGCGGGATTCCTCACGGGCAAGTATCGCTCCGAAGCCGACTTCGGCAAGAGCGCGCGCGGCGCGGGCATGAACCAATACCTGAATCCGAGGGGCCTGCGGATCCTCGACGCGCTCGACCGCGTCGCGAAGCGCCTCGGGGCGACGCCGGCGCAGGTTTCGCTCGCCTGGCTGATGGCCCGGCCCGGGGTCACCGCGCCGATCGCGAGCGCGACATCGGTCGCGCAACTCCACGAGTTGATCGCGGCGACGCGCCTCGACCTCGACGCCGAGGCGAGGCGCGAACTCGACCAAGCGAGCGCGTGACCGGTGGCCGCGCACTGCGGGGATCCGATCTCGCCGAAAACTCTCTTACCCATGCAATTGAATTATCGCACCGGGTGGCAGGGCGCGTGGGTCGCGCCGACCCAGGGAAAAGCAGACTAGAATCCCGCGTTCCAGACATCCGCCTTCAACCTGGACAGGAGGGAGTACCGATGAATCGACCTTCGAAGTCGAACCGCAGGACGTTTCTGATGACCGGCGCGGCCAGCATGCTTGCCGCGTCGTTGCCGCGATACGCGTTCGCAGCCGATCCGGTCAAGATCGGCCTGATCATTCCGAAGACCGGGCCATTCGCTTCGACCGGCAGGCAGGTCGAGGCTGCGTGCCGGCTCTACATGCAGAAGAACGGCGACAGCGCCGGCGGACGCAAGATCGAGCTGATCGTCCGCGACGACACCGGAACGCAGCCAGAGCTCACCAAGCGCATCGCCGAGGAATTGATCACGCGCGACCACGTGGCAGTCATCGCCGGCTTCGGGCTGACGCCGCTGGCGTTCGCGACGGCGCCGGTGGCCACCGAGGCCAAGGTGCCGATGATCGTGATGGCGGCTGCGACGACGGTGATACCGCAGCGCTCGCCGTTCATCGTCCGCTCCGGCTTCACCGTCTCGCAGATAACGGCGCCGATCGCCGAGTGGAGCGCGAAGAACAAGATGTCGAAGGTCATGACGCTGGTCAGCGATTACGCTCCGGGCATCGACTGCGAGAAGACCTTCGTCAGCCGTTTCAAGGAACGTGGGGGCACGATCATCGAGTCGCTGCGCGCGCCACTTGCCAATCCCGAGTTTGCGCCTTACATCCAGCGGGCCAAGGATGCGAAACCCGATGCGCTGTTCATCTTCGTTCCCTCCGGCGCAGGTACGGCGGTGATGAAGGCGTTCGCCGAGCGCGGACTGAAAGAAGCGGGCATCCGGCTGATCTGCACCGGCGACGTCGTCGACGACGACATCCTCAACTCGATGGGCGACGTGGCGTTGGGCGCGGTCAGCTCGCACCATTATTCGGCGGCCCATCCGTCCCCGGAGAACAAGGCCTATGTCAGCGCATTCGGGGCCGCCAACGGCGGCATGCGACCGAACATGCATTCGGTCGGGGGCTACGACGGCATGCACCTGATCTACGCAGCCCTCGCCAAGACCTCTGGCGACACCAACGGCGAGAAGATGGTCGAAGCGATGAAAGGCATGTCGTGGATCAGCCCCCGCGGCCCGATGACCATCGACCCCGCAACTCGCGACGTCATCCAGACCGTCTACATCCGCAGGGTGGAGCGGGAGGGCGGACAGCTCTGGAACATCGAGTTCGACAAGATCGACAACGTGCCTCCGGCAGGCTGACGTTACGCTGCAGACCCACGGGGAAGGCGGTCGCTTGATCGGGGATCCGCGGCTTGCCGAAAGCCGCGAGTGCCACCGCGGGGCAGGGCAGGAGGTCGTAGGTGCGCAGGCAGCTTTTCGATCGGCCGGCGCATCGCCCCGCGCAGCTCCTCGTCATCCTTGGCGCGACTGGTGTTGAAGCGCGTCTTGCTCGAGTACTGGATGTCCTTCGAGCGCTCGAGGACTTCGTCAATCGAATGCGGCACGGCGCCTCGTGCGCTGAAGAGGTCGATCTGGAACACCAGCGCATTGAGATCCCTGCCCTCGTCCAGCACGTACCAGAGCGGCGAGTTCGATGCGAGTCCGCCGTCCCAGTACCACGCGGCGCCGATGCTCATGCGCACGGCGCCGGCGTTGATCAGGTCGGAGTCGACGAGTTCGGAGAGCGTCTGCTCGACGGGCCCGGTTCTCGGGTCGGTTGCCGGCGATCAGCGCCGCGTTGATCGCGCCGATCGAAACGCCGGTGACCCAGTCGGGGGCGCGGCACGCGCTTGGTTCCGCACGAGGCCGGTTGGTTCCGCGCCCTGGCACGGCGCGGCGGGTTGCGGATTGCGCGCCGGTTGCCGGTCGCGCCGCGGGTGCGGAAAGGGTCCGCCGATGTAGTATGCTCGCGCCGCGGGCACGCGCCCACCCGGGGGACGCAGGATGCCGGCGGCAAGTTCCGGTCCGCCGTCACCACACGCTCGAATCATGCCGTTTCAATCACCCAGGACATTGCCGGGAGCTGCCAGGTGAGATCGCGATGATCGGCGACGTGATCGGTGTGGTGTTCGATGGCCTCGCCTATGGCAGCCTGCTGTTCATCATCGCGGTCGGCCTGTCGGTGACCCTCGGGCTGATGAACTTCGTGAACCTCGCCCACGGCGCTCTGGCGATGGTCGGCGGATACGCCTGCGTGGTCGCGATGACCCGCCTCGGGATTCCGTTCCTCGCGACCCTGCCAATTGCGTTCGTCGCGTCCGCTCTCGTCGGCATCGTGCTCGAGCGGACGCTGTACAAGCGTCTGTACAGCGCGAGTCCGCTCGACCAGGTCCTGTTCTCGATCGGCCTGGTGTTCATCTCGATCGCCGTTGCGACCTACATGTTCGGCTCGTCGCAGCAACCGGTGAACCTGCCGTCCTACCTTCAGGGCCAGGTGCACATTCTGATCCACGATTTCGGGATCTACCGGATATTCCTGATCGTCATCGTCGCGATCCTGACCCTGGGCCTGCATTTCGTCCTCGAGCGCACGCGCTTCGGGAGCCGGGTGCGCGCGAGCGTCGACAACGCCACCGCCGCCGCGGGCCTCGGGATCAACGTCAACCGCGTCTTCGCGCTGACTTTCGCGCTCGGCTCGGGGCTCGCGGGGCTCGGCGGGGCGCTGGGCATCGAGGTGCTCGGGCTCGATCCGAACTTCCCGCTGAAATACATGGTGTATTTCCTGCTCGTCGTCAGCGTCGGCGGCACCGGGACCATGAAGGGTCCGCTGGTCGCGGCGCTGATCCTCGGCGTGTTCGACGTCGCCGGCAAGTACTACGTGCCCCAGATCGGCGGGTTCGTCATCTACGCGCTGATGGTCGTGCTGCTGATCGTGTTCCCCGCCGGGCTGTATGGACGCAAAACATGACTGACGCCACGGCGCCCGCGGCGGCCGGGGGCGCGGCAGCCGGCGACGTCCGGCTGCCCGACGGGCGCTGGCGACCGCTGGAATTCGCATTCTGGGTTCTGCCGGTGATCGGGTTCTTCGCGTTTCCGGACTATCGCGTGCTTGGCAGCCAGATCCTGATCACCGGGCTGTTCGCGGTGTCGCTCGATCTGATCCTCGGCTATGCCGGGATCGTCTCGCTGGGGCATGCGGCGTTCTACGGCATCGGCGCGTACACGGCGGGACTGCTCGCCGTGCACGGGTGGCACGAGCCGATCTCCGGCCTGATCGCCGCCGCCGCGGTCGCCGCGGTCGCCGGCTACCTGGTGAGCTTCCTGGTCGTGCGCGGCAGCGACCTGACTCGCCTGATGGTGACGCTCGGCATCGGCCTGATGCTGTTCGAGGCGGCGAACAAGGCGTCGTCGATCACCGGCGGCGTCGACGGCCTCTCCGGCGTGACGATCAGCAGGATCCTGGGCGTCTGGGATTTCGGCATCGGGGGGAGCACGGCTTTCGTCTATTCGATGGTCGTCGTGTTCCTCGTGTTCGTCGTCGTGCGAAGGCTCGTCGCTTCGCCGCTGGGCCTCAGCCTGCGCGGGATACGCGAAGGCGGCAAGCGGATGCCGGCGATCGGCGCGCCGGTGGCGAAACGCCTGCGGACGATCTTCACCATCGCGGCCGCGGTCGCGGGCGTCGCGGGAGGGTTGATCGCGCAGACGACCCAGTTCGTCGGCATCGACGGGCTGAGCTTCCAGCGCTCGGCCGAGCTGATGATCATCCTGGTGCTGGGGGGCGCGGGGCGCCTCTATGGCGGCCTCGTCGGCGCACTGGTGTTCATGGTCGCGCAGGATTACCTGTCGGGCATCGATCCGGTCTACTGGCAGTTCTGGCTGGGGTTCTTCCTGGTCCTGATCGTGCTCTTCGCGCGCGGCGGCATCCTTGGAGGGCTCGACACCCTGCGCGCGAGGCTGCGGGGAGCGAAGCGATGAGCGCGCTGCGCACGCAGGGGCTGTCCAAGCGCTGGGGCGCGTTCAATGCGAACACCGACATCACGCTCGCCTTCCAGCCCGGCGCGCGCCACGCGCTGATCGGGCCGAACGGCGCAGGCAAGACGACGTTCATCAACCTGCTCACCGGCGTGTTCCCCCCGACGGCAGGCGAGGTGTTCCTCGGCGACGAGAACATCACGTCACTGCCGCAGCATGCACGCGTCAAGCGCGGCATGACGCGCACGTTCCAGATCAATACGCTGTTCCCGGGATTGACCGCGCTCGAATCGGTGGTGCTCGCAATCTGCGAGCGCCAGGGACGCGCGGCCGTCTGGAGCCAGACCGTCGCCAGGCAGCGCGAGGCCGTCGACGAGGGCTGCGCGCTGCTCGAGTCGCTGCAGCTCGTCGGCGAGCGCAACGAGCTGACGCACAACCTCGCCTATGGCAAGCAGCGGCTGCTGGAGATTGCGCTGGCGCTGGCGACGCGCCCGCGGATCCTGCTGCTCGACGAGCCGGCGGCCGGCATTCCTTCGGGCGAGAGCGCCGAGCTCTTCGGCGTCATCGCCAGCCTGCCGCGCGAGGTCACGATCCTGTTCATCGAGCACGACATGGACCTGGTGTTCCGCTTCGCCGAGCGCATCACCGTGCTCGTCGGCGGCAAGGTGCTCACCGAGGGTACGCCGACCGAGATCGCCGCGAATCCCCGGGTCAAGGAGGTCTACCTCGGCGAGGCGCAGCATGCCTGAACTGCTCGCGCTCGAAGGCGTGACCGCCGGCTACGGCGCATCGGTGGTGCTCGAGGACGTCGGATTCACGCTGGAGGCCGGCGACACCCTTGCACTCCTCGGGCGCAACGGCGTCGGCAAGACGACGCTGCTCGTCACCCTGATGGGACTGACCCGCGTC
Source organism: Casimicrobiaceae bacterium (assembly GCA_035311025.1). Lineage (GTDB taxonomy): Bacteria > Pseudomonadota > Gammaproteobacteria > Burkholderiales > Casimicrobiaceae > VBCG01. Next base: position 1,470 of record DATGDG010000067.1, on the reverse strand, counting down.
CATCGCGGCACGCTGCGCTGGCGCGGCGAGGACCTCGCCGCCTTGCCAACGCACCGGCGCGCGGCGGCGGGGCTGGGGTGGGTGCCGCAGGAGCGGTTCATGTGGCCGTCGCTGACCATCGACGAGCATCTGACCGCGGTCGCGCGCCCGGGGCGTTGGACGCTCCCCAGGGTCTACGAGATCTTCCCGCGCTTGGCGGAGCGCCGCGCCAACCGTGGCAACCAGCTGTCGGGTGGCGAGCAGCAGATGCTGGCGATCGCCCGCGCGCTGATCGTCAATCCGAGCCTGCTGCTGCTCGACGAGCCGATGGAAGGCCTCGCCCCGATCATCGTCCAGGAGCTGATGCGGGTGATACGCAGCCTGGTGACCGACGGGGGCATGGCGGTCATCATCGTCGAGCAGCACGCGAAGCTCGCGCTGTCGTTGACCCGCACCGCGCTGGTGCTCGACCGCGGGCGCATCGTCCATCGCGGTCACAGCCGGGACCTGCTGGACGACCCCGACACCCTGCATCGGCTGGTTGCGGTGGCCTGACGGCGCCGCCGGAGCAGCGCTTCCCGGTTGAGTACCGCGGGTCGATTCAGTAGCGCTTGTCGATCGTCCCCGCCGATGCGGGAATCGCCGACGCCGGCGCGGCGGCGTTGCTGAGGTAGCGCGTCGCGAGCTTCCAGCCGTCGCCATCGCGCTTCCAGCAGTCGACGATGAACAGTGCCTGCGCCGCGGCCGCCACAGGCGTTGCTGCGGGAACCAGCCGGAAGCTGACGACCGCGACGCTGCCGAAATCGTGAACCGCCATCTGGTCGATCGATGCCTGCGACGGATTCACCTGTGCCTGACGGATCCAGTCGGCGCGGGGCACCGGCGTCCCAGGCACAGATCCCGCACGCAGCTCGAAATCCGGATCCAGCGCCTGGTCGATCGCCTTGGCATCGCGCGCGACGAGGTTCGCAACGAGCCGGGATTCGAGGTCGTAAAAGACCTTGACCAACCGCGTGACCGTGGGGATGCGGCCGGGGGCCTGGATCGGCTGGGCGGCGGCGGGGAATGCGATGCAGGCCGCTGCCGCGGCTGCCAGCAAGATCGACATCCGACTCGTCCGTCTGCGTGCGATCCCTTTAGAGAGCTTCATCGAGGGTGGGACAGGGAAACTGCAGCGAGGTTCGTCGCGCCGGAGGGAGCCTTCATGGCGCACCCGGCGTAATGCGGGCCCGATCGAGCCGCGCCCGCTTCGACTGCCATCAGTAGCTCATCGAGCAGTAGCCACCCGAGGCGTTGACCCAGTTGCGCTGGATCAGGTACTGCCGGGCGCCGAGGGTCACGTTGTATTTCGACCCATTCGAAAGGGTGTATTCGGTCCCGAAGGTCCACGCGCACTTGTCGGCATTCTCGTAGCCGCGGGTGTCGTACCAGGCATTGAGGTCGGGATCGGTCACCGCTTCCTCGAGTTCGTGCGCGATGATGCTCGCCATG
>DATGDG010000066.1:0-4074 GCA_035311025.1 Casimicrobiaceae bacterium | reverse complement strand
CGCGGGGTGTCAGAAATGCGAACATCGGAGAGGTCGCGTCAGTGCTGTCGGATAAAATGCCGCACTTCGCCGCTTCGCGGCAAACGCTGCGAGGCAAGCGCGGGTCCGCGATGGTGTGAACGCGGCTGCCTGCACCGCAATCGGTCGATGCCCATGAACTGTCTCCCGCGGATTTCCCGCCTGCACGCGAGGATCTGGCCGTTCGCTGCGTGCGCGATCTTTCTGGCCGGCGCCGGATTCGCGGCGACCGGTACTGCGCCGACTTCTGACACGCAAGGGAGTAGCAAATTGGATGCCACAATAAACGAGTTGCAGAAAATCGATGTGAAACAAGGCACTGGCGATGAAGCCGTCGCCGGGAAAGCGGTCAGCGTCCATTACACCGGGTGGCTCTACGACAGTTCGAAGCCCGATTCGCACGGCGCCAGATTCGACAGTTCCCGCGACCGCGGCACCCCGTTCTCCTTCGCGCTTGGCGCCGGGCGCGTCATCCGGGGATGGGACGAGGGTGTGGCGGGCATGCAGGTCGGCGGCCAGCGCACGCTGGTGATTCCGGCGCGGCTCGGCTATGGCGAACGCGGTGCGGGCGGCATCATTCCTCCGAATGCGACCCTGATCTTCGACGTCGAGCTGCTCGGCGTGAACTAGACCGATGGCCGAGTGCCGATGACGGCGACGCTGCGTCCGGACAGCACGATGACCGTGAAAAGACGCGGCGATTACCGGCCGCCGCCGTTCGTCGTGGGCGTGCTCGAGCTCGAATTCGACCTCGACCCCGAGGCAACCGTCGTTCGCGCGACGTTCGATTTCCACCGCAATCCCGACGCGCAGCGCGATGACCGCGCCGCCGCGCTGGTCCTCGATGGCGAGCAGCAGGAGGACGTCGAAATCGCGGTCGATGGCCGGCTGCTGGGAGCGGGGGAGTTCGTCCTCGGGCCGGGCTCGCTGGCGATCGCGAATCCGCCGGATGCCGGAACGCTGTCGGTGCGCTCGCGCATCTCGCCGGCCACGAACCTCGCCCTCGAAGGACTCTACGTATCCTCGGGCGTGTTCTGCACGCAGTGCGAGGCCGAGGGCTTCCGGAGGATCACCTACTTCCCCGATCGCCCCGACGTCCTCGCGCGCTACCGCGTGACGCTGCGCGCAGACCCGGCGCGGTACCCGCAGCTGCTGTCCAACGGCAATCGCGTCGCCGCCGGGACGCTGGCCGACGGGCGCCATTTCGCGACCTGGGAAGATCCGTTCCCGAAGCCCACCTACCTGTTCGCGCTGGTGGCGGGCGACCTGGCCGTGCTGGAAGACGGGTTCGCGACGATGGACGGCCGCCAGGTCGCGCTGCGCATCTATTCGACGCCGGCCAACCTGCCGCGCTGCCATCACGCGATGGCGAGCCTCAAGCGCGCGATGCGCTGGGACGAGGAGCACTACGGCCGGGCGTACGACCTCGACGCGTTCATGATCTTCTGCGCCGACGATTTCAACATGGGCGCAATGGAGAACAAGGGCCTCAACATCTTCAACAGCGCGATGGTGCTGGCCGATCCGGCGACGGCGACCGATGACGATTTCAATTCGATCGCATGCATCATCGGCCACGAGTATTTCCACAACTGGACAGGCAATCGCGTCACCTGCCGCGACTGGTTCCAGCTGTCGCTGAAGGAAGGCCTGACGGTGTTCCGCGATCAGGAATTCTCGGCCGACATGGGATCGCGCGCCGTCGAGCGCATCGGCGCGGTCGAGTACCTGCGCCGGCGCCAGTTCGCCGAGGATGCCGGGCCGATGGCGCATCCGGTGCGGCCCGACGAATACCGCGAGATCAACAATTTCTATACGGCGACCGTCTACGAGAAAGGCGCCGAGGTGATCCGCATGCAGCACACGCTGCTCGGGCCCGAACGCTTCCGGCGCGGCATGGACCTCTATTTCGAGCGGCACGACGGCCAGGCGGTCACCTGCGACGACTTCGTCCAGGCGATGCAGGACGCGTCCGGCGTGGACCTGACCCAGTTCCGCCGCTGGTACTCCGAAGCCGGCACGCCCGTGGTCACCGTCGCCGGCCGCTACGATGCTGCCACCCGGCGCTACACGCTCGAGGTCACGCAGAGCCTGCGCGCGCACGGGGGCGGCGAAGCCGGATCGGTGATGCACGTTCCGTTCATGCTCGGGTTGCTCGGAACCGATGGACGGGACATCCCGCTGAGGCTCGCGGGCGAAGCCTCGGCCCGCGGCACCGCGCGCCTGCTGGAACTCAAGTCGGCGACGCACAGCTTCGAGTTCGTCGACGTCCCCGCAGCGCCGGTCCCGTCGCTGTTCCGTGGCCTCTCGGCGCCGGTGCGGGTCGAGTACGACTATTCCGACGACGATCTCGCACTGCTTGCGGCGCACGACAGCGATGCGGTGAATCGCTGGGACGCGGCGCAGCGCTCGTTCGCCCGCGCCATCCTGGCGCTCGCCCGCGCGCGGCGCGAAGGCATTCCCTTCGCATTGCCGCCGGCACTGTCGCGCATCGCCGGCGCCCTGCTCGCCGACACGAGGAGCGATCCGGCGCTGATCGCACTCGCCCTGACACCGCCCGACCCCGGGTACATTGCCGCGCTCGAGCCGACGCTCGACGTCGACGGCGTCATCGCCGGATGGCAATACGCGACGAGATCCCTCGCTGCAGTCCACCGCGACGCGTTCGAGACGAGCCACGCCAGGCATCGGCCGCGCGGCCCCTATCGGCCGACGACGGAGCAGACCGGGCCGCGCAGCCTCGCGAAGCTCGCGCTGTTCTACCTCGGCACACTCGACGATGCGGCCGCCCACGAACTCGTGCACGCGCATTACGACAGCGCGACCAACATGACCGATGCGCTCGCGGCGTTGGGCGCGCTGCGCGACAGCGGAGCGGACCTGCGCGAAGCGCTGTACGCGCGATTCGAGGCCAGGTGGCGCCACGAGCCTCTGGTCCTCGACAAATGGTTCGCGCTGCAGGCGCGATCGCTGCGGCCGGACACCTTGCAGCGCGTGCAGGCCCTGGTCGGGCACCCTGGTTTCAACGCCCGCAACCCGAATCGCGTGCGGGCGCTGGTCGGTGCGTTCGCGCTCGGCAATTTTCCCGGATTCCACGCGAGCGACGGATCGGGGTACCGCTTCGTGACCGAGCAGGTGCGCGCGCTCGATCCGGCGAACCCGCAGCTCGCCGCGATGCTTGCGGGCGCGTTCAACCTCTGGAAGCGCCTTGCCGAACCGCGGCGCAGCCTGATGCGGCGATCCCTCGAGCGCATCGCGCGTACGCCACGACTGTCGCAGGATGTGAGCGAGATCGTCACGCGCGCGCTCGAGGAGTGACGCGCCCGCCCGGCCGCGCTGCCCGAGGCAGGAACCTTCGTTCCGGGACCACGTGGCGCCGCTGCCGCGGCAGGGGCACTACCAGTAGGTCTCGAGCGTGATGTGCCCGGGCTCCTTGCGCCGGTGACGGCGCATGCCGCGGGTCGCAAGCACCTTTTGCACGTCCTCGACCATCGCCGGATTGCCGCACAGCATCGCGTGGGCGTTCTCCGGAGTCAGCGAAACCCCGACGCGGCCCTCGAGTCGGCCATCCTCGATCGCCTGCGGAATCCGGCCGGCGAGGGCATCGCGGTCGGGCTCCCGGCTCACCATCGGGACGTAATGGAACGCACCGGGTCGGGCACGACCGATCCCCGCGATCTCCTCACGATAGGTGAGCTCCTCGGCGTAGCGCACCGAGTGCACGAGCACGACCTGACGGAACTTCGCCCACGCTTCGTCGGTGCGCAACATCGACAGGAAGGGGCCGATCCCGGTGCCCGTCGACAGGCACCACAGCGACTCGGCCTGCGCCGTTTCGGAAATGCTGAAGAAACCGTTGGCCCGCGGTGCGAGCCAGACGCTCTCGCCCGGGTTCAGCAGCGCGAGCCTTGGCGACAGCGGCCCCTCCGGCAGGATGATGAAATAGAACTCGTGGGGCTGGGCCAACGGTGGATTGACGAATGAATACGGGCGCCCGACCATCGGCTCCTTGGAACCCGGCGGCGCCGGCAGCGCGAGCCGCGCGAACTGGCCGGC
>DATGDG010000065.1:0-5374 GCA_035311025.1 Casimicrobiaceae bacterium | reverse complement strand
GAGGACTACAACCAGGGTCGCTTCTGACCGGCAGCGCCGTCCGCGCGCCACCGCTGCTGCTCGATCCGTCCGCATCGCTCCCTCGGCGCGAAGCGCACGTGGTAATGTGCGCTCCGCCATCGGCCCTGCAGGTGCCGATCGAGGGAGGGAAGTTGGTCGCCGTCACGCGCACGAAGGATGCCCCTGCCAGGGCCTCCCGGGTCAACGACCCGGAGCAGACCCGACGCGACATCGTCGCGATCGCGACCGAGGAGTTCGCGGAAAAGGGCCTGAGCGGGGCGCGCATCGACGAGATTGCCGCGCGCACCCGCACCAGCAAGCGGATGATCTACTACTACTTCGGAAGCAAGGAAGGCCTGTACGTCGCCGCGCTCGAGCAGGCCTACCGCGACATCCGCAACATCGAACGCGACGTCAGCGTCGATCATCTCCCTCCCGAGGAGGCGCTGTGCGAGCTGGTTCGCTTCAGCTTCGACCGCCACCAGCAGAACCCGAACTTCGTTCGCATCGTCATGAACGAGAACCTCCATCAGGGCAGGTATCTCGCGCAATCGCAGGAGGTGGCGCGGCTGAACGTTCCGGCGATCGACACCATCCGGCGCATCGTCGAGCGCGGCAAGGCGGCCGGCGTCTTCCGCGAGGACGTCGATCCGGCCGACCTCCACATGTCGATCAGCGCGTTGTGCTTCTACAGCGTCTCGAACCGCTACTCGTTCTCGACGATCTTCAGGGTCGACATGACGTCTCCCAAGGCGCTCGCCGCGCGCAGGGAAAGCATCGTTGCGACGATCCTTGCCTCGGTCAGGCCGGCGCGCCCCTGAGGTACCGGCGTGGTCCGAAGTCCAGCGTCCATGGCCGGGGAGGCCACAGCGGTTGCGTCGGTTGGGGCGGTTCTCCGGCGATCAGCCAACGAGCAGGCCGAGCTCGCCCGCGGCGTCCTGCAGCGCCGGCAGGAAGGTCTTCTGCATTTCTGCAAGCGAGACCCGCGGGGCCTGCGCCCCGATGTTGATCGCAGCGACCACGCGCGACCGGAAATCCTTGACCGGGACGGCGATCGAGCGCAGCCCGACCTCGAGCTCCTGGTCGACGAGGGCGTAGCCCGATTCGCGCGTGGCGGCGAGCGCATTGCGGAGTTCCTCGCGGTCGACGATCGTGCGCGCGGTGTGGGGAACGAGCTTGACGCGCCGCAGGTAGGCCGCGAGATCGTCGGGTTCGAGGCCCGCAAGCAGCACGCGGCCCATCGACGTGCAGTGCGCAGGAAGCCGGCTGCCCACGCCAAGGTCGATCGACAGCAGCCGCTTGCCCGACCACGACCGCGCGATGTAGAGAATGTCGTCGCCGTCCATGATCGCCAGCGAGCACGATTCGTCGAGCTTCGCGCTCACGCGATCGAGCACCGGCTGTGCGGCCAGGACCAGCGGCGCCGAGGACAGGTAGGCGTGGCCCAGCGACAGGATCTGGGGTCGCAGCCCGAACGTCCTGTCGTCCTCTGCGGCGACGTAGCCGAGCTTCTCGAGCGTGTAGAGACAGCGCCTCACCGCCGCGCGCGATATCCCCGTTCGCAGGCTCAGCTCCGCAATCGAGAGTCCGCGCCGCTGCTGCGAAAAGCCGCGCACGACGGCGAGGCCGCGGGCCAGCGAGGCCATGAAGTCGGGATCCCCCGCAAAGGCGGCGATCTGCTCGCCCGCCGAGACCTCGGAGGGTGTGCCGGGGTCGGACGCTGCGGAGCCGCCCGCGGCGTCCATGTCGGGGGCGGAGTCGGATCGACGGGCCGTGGATGCCCGAGCTGCCGCCGCATCGGATTTCTTCAAGTTCCCGCTCTTGCCGCGCAAGCCCCGCTCCCCGGCTCTGCCTCGAGTCTGCTTCGCGAATGTGCGACTATCGCCCACATTTTCGATTATCGGCGTTGACCATGCCGAGATTATGTACTAACTTGTTCGTTCTCTGACAAAAACAGCAATGTACCGCTTTCTGGGGGGTATGGTTGTGATCTTTTTCGCCGGTCCGCCCGATCGCTCAGCCCGGAACAGGCCATGACGATGGACATGCATCGATTCGCGATCGACACCGTTACCCTCGCCGGGCCGCTCGAGGACAAGCTCGCGGCAACGCGCGATGCCGGCTTCGGCGGCATCGAAATCTGGGCGAAGGACCTCGTGTCGCACCCCGGTGGCGTCAACGGGGCGGTTTCGGCGATCCGGGCGAGCGGCCTGCGCGTGACCAGCTTCCAGCTCCTTCGCGACTACGAGGGTCTCGAAGCGCACCTTCACACCTACAAGATCGACATCGCCAAGTCGATGCTCGACCTGATGGACGCGATTCGGGCGCCGATGCTGGTGGTCGCGTCTTCGACCTCCCCGTACGCCTCGGGAGAGATGGACAAGATCGTCGCCGATTTGCGCGCGCTCGCGACGCTGGTGACACCGCGCGGGGTCAGGGTCGCGTTCGGCGCGCCTGCCTGGGCGCGATGGATCAACGAATACCCGGCGGTATGGGAGGCGGTCAGGGGTGCCGATTGCCCGAATCTCGGGATGCTGATCAACACCTTCCACCTGCTCGCGCGAGGAACGCCGCTGGATGCGCTCGACGCGATTCCAGGTGACCGGATCTTTCTGGTGCAGCTCGCCGACTACCTCGGCGAGCTTCGGGACATCACGGAGACTGCCGACCATCGGCGTTCGTTTCCGAACGAGAGCGCCCATCGCGAGACCATCGCCGAGGTCATCCGCAAGATCCACCGTGCCGGCTACGGCGGCGATTACGTGTTCGAGGTGTTCAACGACGAATATCTGCACCTCGCGCCGCCGTCGATCCTTGCGCGAGCGCGCAGGGCAGCCGAGTGGCTGGTGGCGGAAGCGGCCGGAACGTAGCCGTGAAGCGGCGGTGCAGCGGGATGCTCGCACACGCCACATCGGCGGACATTGAACGATGCCGCGCAGGCGGCACGACGAACATACGAAGGAGCAGAGGCGATGTCGGAAGGAAAGAAGTACGGCCTGGCAGGGGTCATGGGTTGGCCGGTCGGGCATTCGCGCTCGCCGATGCTGCACGGCTACTGGCTGCAGAAGTATGGCCTGCCCGGCGCCTATGTGCTGCTGCCGGTGCAGCCGGACCGGCTTCCGGCCGCGCTCAAGGGACTGCCGGCGCTGGGCTTTGCCGGCTGCAACGTCACGATCCCGCACAAGGTCGCCGCGATGGAACTGGTCGATCGCGTCGATCCGGTCGCACGGCGCATCGGCGCGATCAACACGGTCGTGGTCGAGGCCGACGGCACGCTGACCGGCTACAACAATGACGGCTTCGGCTACGTGCAGAGCCTGCGCGATGCGCAGGCCGATTGGCGGGCGGATGCGGGCCCGGTGATGGTGCTGGGCGCCGGAGGGGCCGCGCGCGCGATCGTCGCGAGCCTGATCGACGCGGGGGCGCGCGAGGTTCGCATCTGCAATCGGACCCCGGCGCGGGCGGAAGCGGTCGCCAGGGCGATCGGGGGGCCGATCACGATCGTTCCCTGGCAGAAGCGGCAGCAGTCGATCGGCGACGTCGCGCTGCTCGTCAACACGACGAGCCAGGGCATGTCCGGGCAGCCGCCGCTGCAACTCGATCTCGACGGGCTGCCGCGCGAGGCGCTGGTGTCGGACGCGATCTACATACCGCTCGAGACCCCGCTGCTCGCCGCAGCGCGGGCGCGCGGCAACCGCACGGTCAACGGCCTCGGCATGCTGCTCAACCAGGCACGGCCGGCGTTCAAGGCGTGGTTCGGCGTCATGCCCGAGATCACCCCCGAATTGCGCCGGATGATCGAAGCGACCATCTGAGCCCGATATCCGGCTCCGACCTCTCGCATCCCTGCGCTGACCATTGCTCATCCGCATCCGCAATCATGACCATGCCGCTCTTTTCCCTCGCCGGTCGCGTCGCCCTCGTGACCGGTTCGTCGCGCGGGCTCGGGCTCGGCATGGCGGAGGGACTTGCCGAAGCGGGAGCGACGGTGGTCCTGAACGGCCGCGACCCTGCCACGCTCGAGCTGCGCGCGCGGGAGCTCGCCGCCCGCGGATTCGCAGTGACGACCGCGCCGTTCGACGTCGTCGACGACGCGGCGGCGCGTGCGGGGGTCGATGCGATCGTCGAACGCCACGGCAGGCTCGACATCCTGATCGCCAATGCAGGAATCCACCATGCGCGGTCGCTGCCCGACTGGGAGATGGCCGACTGGCGCCGCGTAATGGGCGCCAACCTCGACGCCTGCTTCGTGCTCGCGCAACGCGCGGCGCTGCCGATGATGCGCCAGCGGCACGGGCGCATCGTCTTCACCACGTCCCTGACCGGCCTGCTCGGCCGCCCGACGATCCATGCGTACTCGGCGTCGAAAGCGGGGCTCGCCGGCCTCACGCGCTCGCTCGCTGCGGAATTGGGCGAGCACGGGATCACCTGCAACGCGATTGCGCCGGGCTACTTCGAGACCGACCTGAGCGCCGGGCTGCGCAAGGACCCGGCATTCGTCGAGCGGATCAATGCGCGCGTTCCGCTGCGGCGCTGGGGCAAGCCCCGCGACCTCGCGGGCATCGCCGTGTTCCTCGCCTCCGACGCGGCTGCCTATGTCACCGGGCAGCAGATCGTCGTGGACGGCGGGATGGGCAGCGCGCTGTGAACCAGCTTCTGGCGCGCTCAGGCGACGGGTTCGGCCGCGTAGCCGCGGCTCGCGAGCGCGGCGACCGCCTGCAGCGCGAGCGCTTCGTCCTCGTCGTCGGAGAGCGCGCTGACCGCGATCGCGCCGGCGACCTGAGCGGCGGCCCAGACCGGCACGCCGCCGCCGAACCCGGTCAGCCGCGGATCGCCGTAGTAGCCGATGTCGATGCCTTTAGCGCGCACGCCGGCGCCCAGCACCCGCGTGGGGCGGCGCAGACGCGCGGCGGTCCACGCCTTGTTCGTCGCCACGGCGATCGAGCTCAACGGCGCGCCGTCCATGCGCAGCAGCGCGACGAGCTCGCCGTGCGCGTCGGCGACCGCGATGACGGCCGTCTTGCCACGCCGCGCGAGTTCCTGGCGGATCGTCTCCACGGCGATCGCGGCGTCTTCGTGTCCCAGCACCGGCTGCGTTCCCACGGTTTCTCCCATTGCAGGCGTTTCATCGGTTCGCGAGGCGGTGTCGATTCCGCATCCGCGTCGCGCCCGACGCCGCGCAATGATAACCGCGGGACGCCACGGCACCCGCGATGCGCTTCACCCGATCACGCGCCGGCGGCTCCCGCCGCCCGGCGCGCCGTGCAGTAGCAGTTCCCCCGTCAAACCCAAGGAGGCAGCAATGAAACGATTTGCAGGATGGCTAGGCGCGATGATGCTCGGCATCGCCGCGACCGCGGCTGCACAGAACGGC
>DATGDG010000064.1:0-9700 GCA_035311025.1 Casimicrobiaceae bacterium | reverse complement strand
TGGCCTCGCATAGCCGCGTCGCGTTCGCCAGCATTGCCTCGAACACAGGCTGAAGGTCATCCGGCGAACTGGAGATAACCTTGAGCACCTCCGATGTCGCAGTCTGCTGCTCCAGCGATTCGGAAAGCTCGCGCGTGCGCTGCTGCTCCGCCTCGAACAGCCGCACGTTCTCGATGGCGATCACCGCCTGGCTGGCGAATGCGCGCAGGAGCTCGACTTCCCGGTCCGTGAACCGCCCGGGCCTGCTGCGGTACATCGCGATGGCACCGACGACTTGCCGGTCGCGGAACATCGGCACCGCGAGGCCGCCGATCAAACCTGCCCGCTCCGCACTTTCCCTCATCGCTTTCGGGGTGTCCGCACGCGCCCGCGCGCGAAGGTCCGGCACGTTGACCACGACGCCTTCGCGAATCGCCTCGGCCGAGATGAAATTCGCGTCCGTCCTGGACGGCAAGGTCGCCCTTATCGCGTCCATGAACTGCGAAGCGATACCGTGCGAGGCCGCGAGGTGAATCAGCTCGCCGTCGTATCGGAAGACCATGCCGGACTCGGCGCCGGTGAGGCGCGCGGCGCGCTCGGCAATGATGTCGAACACCGGCTGCACGTCGGTCGGTGACTGGCTGATCACCTGCAGCACCTCGGAGGTTGCCGTCTGCCGCTCGAGCGCCTCCTTCGTCTCGTTGAAGAGCTTCGCGTTCTGGATGGCGATCACCGCCTGGTCGGCGAAGATCTTCAGCAGCGCGATTTCCTTGTCCGAGAACGGCCCGGCGGTCGCGCGGCCGACGCTGATCACGCCGATGCCACGTCCTTCCCAGAGCATCGGGGCGACCATGACGGACTGGACGCCGATTGCCTGGTACGCGCCGCGACTGAACTCCGGAATGCCGTCGTTGCCCGTGATGTTGGGCACGTGCTGGACGCTACCCGACACGATCGCGTTCGCGCTGATTGACGCGCCGGCGGCGACCGGCCCGATCACCGAGACGTCGCGCTCCGGCTTGGGGCCCCGGTAGGCCTCGATGCGGATCGACCCGTCGCCGTCGACGCGTTCGACCGCGATCACCTTGCCCGCGAACAGATGCTCGCAGCTCGACAGGATCCTCTCGAACACCGGTGCGGCATCCGCGATCGAGCTGCTGATCGCGCTCAGAACCTCGCCGGAGGCGCGCTGTTGTTCGAGCGCCTCGCGTGTTTCGTTGAACAGCCGCACGTTCTCGATCGCGATCACCGCCTGGTCGGCGAAGGTTTGCAGCAGCGCCAGCTGCTCGTCGCGGAACGCGCCCGCTGCTTCGCGGCACACGCCGATCGAACCGACCACCTGGCCTTCGCGGAGCATCGGCACCGCGAAGTTCGCCCGGTAGCCCGCGCCGCGCGCCTCGTTCTTCAGCGTGTAATCCGGATCGTCGAGTACGTCGGGAATCTGGACCGGTGCCCGCTCGAGGATGGCGCGCGCCAGTATCGCGCCGCGTCCCGGCTTCATCGGGAAGGCACTTCGCATCGCCCGTGTGGCTTCGGTCGGCGCGCCATGAAACGCCACCATGTGGACCAGCCGGCCATCGAAACGCGCCACCGCGCCGATGTTCGCGTTGCACAAGGTCATCGCCCGTTCCGCGATTGCCTCGAACACCGGCTGCACGTCGGTCGGCGACTCGCTGATAACCTTGAGGACTTCCGCGGTGGCCGTCTGCCGCTCGAGCGCCTCCCGCGTCTCGTTGAAGAGGTTGGCGTTCTGGATCGCGATCACCGCCTGGCCGGCGAAGGTCTGCGCGACCGCGATCTCCTTGGTGTCGAACTTGCCGACGGGTGCGCGCAGGATGGCGATGCAGCCCAGCGCCTTGCCCTCGCGCAGCAGCGGCACGAACAGCGCCGAGCGGTAACCGAGCGCAAGGGCGAGGTCGTGCATGCGCGGGAATCGCGGCGCTGCCGCCGCCGTGTCGGCGACCGCGATGACGCGGCCATCGAGGATGCAGGCCCCGGCGCCGCTCCCCCGGTCCAGGGGCCACGGTTCAAGGAACCCGCCCGACGCGTTGGCGATTGTTCCGTCGTTGGCAAAGGCAACGCTTTCGAGCATCTTGTCCCTGGGCAGCACCAACGCCACGGCCTTGCCGCGGAACAGTCGCTGGCAGCTCGACACGATCGCCTCGAAGGCCGGCGCAGTGTCTGCGACCGAGCTGCCGATCACCTGCAGGACCTCGGCGGTGGCCGTCTGCTGCTCGAGCGCATTGCGCGTCTCGTCGAACAGGCGGGCATTGCGCAGCGCGACCATCGCCTGCCGCGACAGGCCGACCAGGAACTCGAGGTCGCGGTGGTCGAAAGGCTGGCCGCCCGAGCGCCAGACTGCCATCGCGCCCTCGACCGCGTCGTCGGCCACCAGCGGCACGACCATCAGCCGCTCGTCCTCCTCCTCTCCGGTGCCGGGGATCTGCACGGCACGCGGGTCGGCCCGGGCATCGTTGATGAATTCCGCCTTGCCGCTCTGAACCAGGCTGCCGATGATGCCGACCCCACCCTCGATGACGGTCGCCTTGATCGCGCCGGCAATCTCCCCGGTGGCGACGATCGCGCGGTAGGTCGCGCCGCCCGGCTCGGGCAGGAAGATCGCGCTGCTGCCCGCCTGCAGCAGGTCTCTGGCGTGATGGGCGATCCGGTCCATCACCGTGGCGAGGTCGAGCGACGAGGACAGGTCGCGGCCGACCTCCGCCAGTGCTGCGGTCTCGCGCCCGTGCCGCTGCGTCTCGTCGAAAAGCCGTGCATTCTGCAGCGCCACGCCCATCGACGCCGCCACCGTGGTCAGGAGGTGCACGGCCGCTTCGTCGAAAGCGTCCTCGCGCTCGAAGCTCTCGAGTGAGATGGAGGCGCGAAGTTTTCCGCCGATGACCACCGGTACGAACACGGCGCACAACGAGCTATCGGTGCCCGGCGTCGTCTGGACGCCCAGGACATCCATCTCCGCACGGTTCTTCACTACGACAGTTCGGCCGGTCTCCAGTGCCTTGATGAGCCCTCGCTCCGGGTTGTACGGAAATGCCGGCAGCTTGAGCCTTTGCCCGTGCTCGTAGGTGTACAGGTTGTGGACGAGATCCGTCTTCTCGTCACGCCAGCGGATGCCTATATCGTCGCTGCGGAACAGCTCGCGCAGCTTGTCGCCGACGACGTCGACGATTCCCTGGAAGCTGAGCTCGGCGGCCATGCCCTGCTGAATGCTGTTGATCACCGCGAGCTCGGAGCTGCGGCGCTCGGTCTCCTTCAGCAGGCGCTGGGTCTCGTCGAACAGGCGTGCGTTCTCCAGCGCCACGCTCATGCTGCCGGCGAGCGTCTCGAGCAGCCGCACGTCCGCCTCACCGTAGGCATGCTCGCGCTCGAGGTTGCTCAGGGTCAGCATGCCGCGAACCTGGTCGCCTACTCGCAGCGGCACCATCAGCTGGGCTTTGGGCTGGCGCGGATCGTCCGGGGCGAGCGACGCGGCCGCGTAGGTCCGGGCTGCCTCCTCCATCCCCTCGTTGACGAGGAGGGTCTTGCCGGTGCGCAGCACGTGGGCCCCGAACCCCGAGGGCGGCGCGGGGGGCACCTGAATGCGCTCGTTCGGACCGAGCGACTGGTAGACATAGTGCAGCAGGTCCGCCGAGGGATCGTAGATGCGGATGCCGACGATCGTTTCGTCGAACACCTCGCACAGTTTGTCGCCCACCGTGTCGTAGACGCCCTGCAGGCTGAGCTCACCCGCCAGTGCCTGCTGCACCGCATTGATGATGGCGAGCTCCGCGCTGCGCTGGCGCTCGGCCTCGAAGCTTTGCGCGTTCTGCAGTGCGAGGCTGAGGCTCGCCGCCACCGTCGTGATCAGGTTGACATCGGCATCGCTGAACGCGTGCTCGGGCTGCTTCCCGATGACGACGACGCCCGTGGCCCGGTCGCCGACCAGCAGCGGCGCGTAGACGAAAGAATTGTCGGGCGTCGCCCCGCCGAGCTGCACCACCTGCTCTCCGATCCGCTGAAACATCGCGTCGAGCTCGGTTGCTGTGTGGAACACCAGCGTCTGGCGCGTGCGCAGCACGTATCCGGTCATGCCGTGAGGGGAGCCCGGCGGCGGCCGATAGCGCTCGCCATGATCGACGAGGAAGGGGTAGGTCACCAGGTCGCGCTGGCGATCGACCAATGCGATCCCTGCCACGTCGGCGTCGAACACCGTGCGCAGCTTCTCGCCGACCAGATCCACGATCGCCTGGAAATCAAGCTCGGCTGCAAGGCCGCGCTGGATGGCATTGATCACCTCGAGTTCGCGCACGCGCTCGTTGATCTCGACGGTGCGCTCCTCGACTTTGCGCTCGAGTCCCTGCGACCACTGCGCGTTGTCCAGCGCCACGGCCGCCTGCGCCGCCAGCATGCCGAGCAGATCGCGGTCGGCCTCGCGGAAACGACCAAAGGGACCGTCGATGTCGACGTACAGATAGCCCAGCAACTCACGCTGGGCGATCAGCGGCGCGACGACGCGCGAGCGCTGCGAAAGCTCGTCGGCGTCTTCGGGGTCGTGAACCAGGGTGACCGCGCGTGTGCGGCGCACCTCCGCCAGCAGCGGCGCGATCTCGCGCATCAGCGCCTGCGCATCCTCTCCTTGCGGTACCAGCGAGCCGACGATCTGCAGTCCGTCTGGCATGTCGAGCGCGAGCAGCACCCGCTCGGCGCCGCACAGCTCGGTGGCCTCGTCGATCAGGAATTCATGAAGCTCGGCGCTGCCGCGCAGCTCGTTCAGGCGCAGACCGGTGTCGACCAGACGCTCGAAAGGCTCGCGCAGACTGACCTCGCCCTGCAGATGCTCGCTGCGTCGGGCGCGAGAGAGCCGGCGCTTGCGTGCTTCGGCAAGCCAGGCAGTGATGATCTCGCGGTGCCAGCGAATCTTGTTCAGGTAGTTGCGGCGCAGCCCCTCGTCACCGAGCCCGGCGATGCCTTTGCGCATGAAGTCGTAGGCCGTCTCCAGCGCTTCGCGCGCTTCCTTGCGCTCGCCGTTGGCCGCGAGCGCCCGGCCGTGCTCCCACCAGACCATCGCCGGAGTGAGGCCCTGGATCGGCGCGAGATCGTGGCTTCGGTGGATGGCGACCGCGCGCCGGGTGGCCGTCAGGGCCGCGACCGCGTCGCCTGTCGCCAGCAGTGCGTGGGCGAGTTCGGCCAAGGCGTTGCATTGAAAGGCCTCCTGCTTCGCGCTACGCGAAAGCGTCACCGCGCGCTTGTAATGGGCAACTGCCGATTGCGTGTCGTCCGTTCGGAATGCAAGCCGGCCGCGCAGCATCGGCTCGAACCCCGGGAAGCGCCTCGCGGCGTCGCGGCCCCCCGGCGTGGCGACGACTTCAGCCAGGCGCTCGCGGGCGCGGTCGAAGTGGCCCATCTCGGCTTCGATGACGGCCAGCAGCCACTGGCTGCCGTCGGCGCCGATCGCCGTGCCCGAACGACGGTAGGTGTCGCCGGCCTGACGCAGGGTCCGGCGCGCCCGCCGGTACAGGCCAAGGTTCATGTAGGCGATGCCGAGGTTGTAGGTGATCATCGCCTGGCGTTCGAGGTAGCCGGCCGCCTCGAATGCCGCGAGCGCCTGTTTCAGCAACCGCAGATTGGTGCCGATGTCCGCCTCGTTGAACATCAGCATGTTGAGCGCGTTGCCTACGCCATAGGGGTCGCCCGCTGCGCGGCAGAGCGCCAGCGCCTCCTCCGCGGCGCGCCCCGCTTCCGCGGCCCGCCCCTGATGGCTGCGCGACATCGACACGACCCACATCACCCGGCCCTCGCCGGCGCGATCGCCGAGCGAGGCGAACAGCCTGCGAGCGTGCAAGGCGTCGGTCACGGCCTGCTCGTCGGCCTTGGCGACGCGGGAGCGCGCCTCGGCGAGGCGGAACAGCGCCGTCGCCTCCAGTCGCGGCTGCCGACTTGCGCGCGCCGCCTTCAGTGCCGCGGCCGCCGTGACCACCGCCGCCTCGGGGTCGCCGCGACGCATCTGGATCAGCGCCATGCGGCTGCCGGCCTGCGCCTTCAGCGTCGCCTTCCCGGCGGCGTCGGCGAGGTCGCACATCGCAGCCGCATCGGCGGCCGCAGCGTCCAGGTCGCCTTGTGCAATCAGGCTCTCGCATCGCAGGTCGAGGAGGTCGAGCTTCCGGGACACCCGTAGCCGCGCGGCGGCGAGCGCCGAAGTGGCGAGCTCGATGGCTTTCGCATGCTGTCCCGCCCACGCGAGGTCTCCGATCTGCTGGGCAGTCGGGGCGGGTGCAGCCGATGCAGTCCGTACGGCGGTCCGGCGACGGCTTGCCGGCCTTTTCTCTGAAGGAGCCATGCGTGCCTGGAAATCCAGCGTTGTGCCGTGAATTCACCGCGCCGGCAGGGCCAGGCGGGACCTGGCCCTAGTCTACAGGCGGCCAAGGTCAAATGGGCATGCCGCGATCAACGGATGGCGGCGAGGATCCCCTGCAGTAGGGCGGTCGGCGACGGAGGGCAACCGGGGATCTCGACGTCGACCGGGACGACGCTCGACACCCGGGCCATCGTCGCATAGTTCTCGGTGTAGATGCCGCGCCCGCAGGCGCATTCGCCGATGGCGATGACCAGTTTCGGCTCGGGCGTCGCGTCGTAGGTGCGCTTCAACGCGATCGCCATGTGCTTGGACACCGGTCCGCTGACCATCAGCGCATCGGCGTGGCGGGGACTTGCGACGAAGCGGATGCCGAGCCCCTCGACGTTGTAATAAGGGTTGCCGAGCGCCTGCGCTTCGAGCTCGCAGGCGTTGCACGAGCCGGCGTCGACGTAGCGGATGGTGAGCGCCCGACCGAGGATGCGCAGGATGTCCTCGTGCAGCCGCCTCGCGACGACGTCTACCGGCGCGGGCTCGGGGCTCGCTTCGGTGCGGATGCCGGTGCGCGCGATCTGTCGCAGTACGTGATACATGGTCGGGAAGGTGGGGTTGGGGGGCCGGGGTTCGGGGGTGCTGGGCGGGGGTGGCCGCCGGATCGGGTGCGGGTGTCGCGGCTACAGGTCGTGACCGCTGTAGGACAGGTTGAAAGACTTGTTGATCAGCGGGAAATCGGGAACGATGTTGCCGATCACCGCGTGCTCGATCGCGGGCCAGTTCACCCACGATGGGTCGCGCGGATGGCAGCGCCGGATCGTCGCGCCGGGGCCCGGTTCGAGCGCGATGAACACCGGCCCGCGCCAGCCTTCGACGTAGCCGATTCCCAGTCGCTCGGCAGGAAGATCGGGAAGCGGGACGAATGTGTCGCGAGCGAGCGCCGGGTCGAGAAGGCGCGTGACGATCGCGTCGATCAGCCGCAGCGACTCCAGTGCCTCGTCGAAACGGACGGCAACGCGGGCGGCGACGTCGCCGGTCGCCCCGGTGGCGATCTTCACCGCCAGCGTGTCGTAAGGCGCGCAGGGAAAGTCGCAGCGCAGGTCGCGCGCGATTCCGCTCGCCCTCGCGGCAAGCCCCTGCATGCCGAGCTTCGCCGCGAGCTCGGCGCCGACTGCGCCGCAGTTGCGGAAGCGGTCCTGCACCCCCGCGTGCTCGTCATAGATCCCGCGGAGCTCGACGAACTCGGCGCGAACCTCGTTTACCTGGTCGCGCATCGCCAGCGCCTGCCCGGTCTCGAGGTCCCGCGCGACGCCGCCGGGCACGACGATGTCCATCAGCAGGCGGTGACCGAACGCCGCCTGATTGACCCGCAGCACGTCTTCGCGCAGGCGGGAGAATTGCGCGAGACCGAAAGCGAACCCGGCGTCGTTGCCCAATGCGCCCAAGTCGCCCAGGTGGTTGGCGAGCCGCTCGCGCTCGAGGCACAGCGCGCGCAGCCAGGTGGCGCGCGGCGGAGCGACGACTTCGGCGATGCTCTCGGCCGCCTGCGCGTAGGCCCAGGCATACGCGACCGTACTGTCTCCGGAGATGCGTCCGGCGAGCTTCGCCCCTTCGACGATGGTCATCGACTCGAAGCGCTTCTCGACCCCCTTGTGCTTGTAGCCCAGCCGCTCCTCGAGCCGCAGCACTTTCTCGCCGACGACCTGGAAGCGGAAATGCCCGGGCTCGATGATGCCGGCGTGCACCGGTCCGACCGGGATTTCGTGGACGCCGTCGCCTTCGACCCTGACGAAGTCGTATTCCTCCTGGCCGGGTTCCCACTTGGGCGATGCTTCGAAGTCGCGCTGCAACGGGAAGCGATCGATCGGCCAGCTCGCCATCCACAGCCACGGCCGCTGGTCGTCCGCCTCGGCGCCGATGCCCATCAGGTCGTAGGTCGAGCGCTGCATGCGGCCTGCCGCGGGAAAGATCGGCGTCAGGTCCGGGAAGCGCGAATCCTCGCCGGGCAGCCAGTGCTCGAGGATGGTCAGGCCGTCGCGGTCCTCGAGCGCGACGCGAACGCAGAACCCTCGCCGGCGATCGCGCTCGTCGCAGGCCCATAGCGCGACCAGCTGCGCTCCCTGTTCCCAGGCGAGGCGGCACGCGGTGAGGAACTGCCCCGAGCTCACCTGCGCACGCTGCGCGGGCACGCCTGCGGGCAGGCGTGCTGCGGCGAGTCCGAGCGGCGCGACGTTCATCGGCGTTCCATCATCCGATCAGCCTCGCGGCCTGGCGGTACCACTCGGCGAGGTAAGGAGGAATCCACAGTCCCAGCATCAGCACCAGCGCGAGATGCGTGAACACCGGAAGCATCGCCGGACGCAAAGGAAGCCGGCTCGCGGTGGTCTCGCCGAACACCATCGGCTGGACTTTCGAGAACACCGCGGCGAAGGCGACGCCGAGCGCGGTGAGCAGCAAGGGCGTCGCCCACGGTTGCTCGCGCATCGCCGTGGTCAGGATCAGGAACTCGCTCGCGAACACGCCGAAAGGCGGCATGCCGAGGATCGCCAGCGTGCCGAGCATCAGGCCCCAGCCGATCATCGGGCTGATCGTGACCAGGCCGCGAATGTCGTCGATGACCTGCGTGCCGGTCTTCTGCGTCGCGTGACCGACCGCGAAGAAGATTCCCGACTTGGTCAGCGAGTGCACGGTCATGTGGAGCAGGCCGGCGAAGCTCGCGATCGGGCCGCCGACGCCGAAGGCGAAGGTGACGATCCCCATGTGCTCGATCGACGAATACGCGAACAGGCGCTTGATGTCGCGCTGGCGGGCGAGCAGGAAGGCGGCGACGACCACCGACAGCAGGCCGAAACCCATCATCAGGTTCTTGGCGAAAGCGCCGGGCAACGCGCCGTCGACCAGCACCTTGCAGCGGACGACGGCATACAGCGCGACGTTGAGCAGCAGCCCCGAGAGCACCGCCGATACCGGCGTCGGGCCTTCGGCGTGCGCATCCGGCAGCCAGTTGTGCAGCGGAACGAAACCGACCTTGGTGCCGTAACCGACGAGCAGGAACACGAATGCCAGCGCGAGCACCGTCGGCTCGAGCTGGCCGCGTACCGCATCGAGCTGCGTCCACAGCAGTGCGCCTCCGCCCGGACCCAGGACCTTCTCGGCAGCGAAATACAGCAGGATGGTCCCGAACAGTGCCTGCGCGATGCCCACGCCGCAGAGGATGAAGTACTTCCACGCGGCCTCGAGGCTTGCCGGGGTGCGGTACAGCGAGACCAGCAGCACGGTGGTCAGCGTCGCCGCTTCCATCGCGACCCACAGGATGCCGACGTTGTTGGTGGTCAGCGCCAGCAGCATCGTGAAGCAGAACAGCTGGTACATGCTGTGGTA
>DATGDG010000063.1:0-3478 GCA_035311025.1 Casimicrobiaceae bacterium | reverse complement strand
GACGACTACCTGCGTCGCGCGCTGAGCGTTTCGCCGGGCAATCCGATCGCCGCCTACAACCTCGCGCTGCTTTCCTACCGCGCGCAGAACTACGGCGAGGCGCGCGCCTGGATGCATCAGGTCATGCAGCAGAGCTCGCCGCCGCCGGAGGCGCTGTGGCTCGGCATGTGCATCGAGCGCAAGGGAGGCTCGCGCGACGCCGAGCAGTCGTTCGAAGCCCAGCTGCGCAACCGCTACCCAGGGTCGCAAGAGGCCAAGGCGATCGTCAGCGGAGCCTGCCCGTGACCGGTTCGGTCGGCGCCGAGGCGGGGACTGCCGGCGCGGGCTCGTCGTCCGCGAGTGCGGGAGCGACGCTGAAGGCGGCCCGCGAAGCGGCCGGACTGTCGCTCGACGCGGTCGCGCAGCAGCTGAAGCTCGCACCGCGCCAGGTGCAGGCGCTGGAAGATGACGATTACCAGCATCTGCCCGGGCGCACCTTCGTGCGCGGTTTCGCGCGCAATTACGCGCGCTACGTCCATCTCGACCCGGATACCGTGCTCGGGCTGCTGCCGGCCGCCGAGGCGGCGCCGGCGCTCGAGCGCCCGACGCTCGCGCCGACGCGGCGCCCGATGGGCGAGCTGCCGGTCGAACGCATCGCGCGCCGCTCGGCATTGCGCTGGCTGATTCCGTTGCTGCTGCTTGGGGTCGTCGTTGCCGCCGGATACTACGAATACACGCGACAGCAGGCGGCACTGCGCGCCGGGGCGGGGGCTCCAGCGCCGATGGCGCCGGCGAAGGAAACCGCCGCCACGCCTGCGCCGGCGTCCGCACCCGCTCCGGGTCCGAACGTCGCGCCGCCGCGAGACGAAACGCCGGCTGCAGCGCCTGCGACGGCTCCGGCGCCGGGCACGCTGTCGACCCCGCTGCCGAACCCCCTTGCCGGAGCGACGGCGGCCGGCGGCGCGGTGGCCGGTGCTCCGGCAGCCACGGCAACGGCGACGCCCGGGCCCACGCAATCGCCGCAGCCGGCAGCCTCCGCAGCACAGGAAGCGGGCACGACCGCTGGCGGCACCCCTTCCCCCGGGGCCGGCGAGGCCCCGCTGGTCCTGGCGTTCAAGGGCAGGTCGTGGGTCGAGGTGAGGGATGCGAGCGGCCGCGTCGTGCTGCAGTCGACCGAAGACGCGGGTGCGATCCGGACCGTTGCAGGCACGCCGCCGTTACAGCTCGCGCTCGGCAACGCGGCGCAGGTCGACGTGACCTTCCGCGGCCACCCGGTCGATCTTGGCCCCTACACGCGCGGCAACGTCGCGCGCCTCTCGCTGAAGTGAGTGCCGGAATGACCGCGATCGACCGCGTGCCGATCCGTCGGCGCTCGACGCGCCGCGTCGACGTCGGCGGCGTCAGCGTCGGCGGGGGCGCGCCGATCGTCGTACAGTCGATGACCAATACCGACACTGCGGACGTGGAAGCGACGGTCGCGCAGGTCACAGCGCTCGCTCGCGCGGGCTCCGAACTGGTCCGGGTCACGATCAACACGACGGAGGCCGCTGCCGCGGTGCCGGTGATCCGCCGCCAGCTGGACGACCTCGGCTGCCATGTCCCGCTGATCGGCGATTTCCATTTCAACGGCCACAAGCTGCTGGCACAGCACCCGGAGTGCGCACGGGCACTGGCCAAGTTCCGGATCAATCCGGGCAACGTGGGCAAGGGCAGCAAGCGCGACGCGCAGTTCGCGACGCTGATCGAGCTGGCGATCGCGCACGGGAAACCGGTGCGCATCGGCGTCAACTGGGGCAGCCTCGACCAGGCGCTGCTCGCGCGGATGATGGACGACAACGCCCGTTCGGCCTCGCCGTCGGACGCCGAGGCGGTGATGCGCGCAGCGCTGGTCGCTTCGGCACTCGAGAGCGCGCAGCAGGCCGAGGCACTGGGGCTGCCCGGCGACCGGATCATCCTGTCGTGCAAGGTCAGCGACGTGCAGGACCTGGTCGCAGTCTACGGCGAGCTCGCGAGACGCTGCGACTACCCGCTGCATCTCGGGCTCACCGAGGCGGGCATGGGCAGCAAGGGCATCGTCGCCTCGGCCGCGGCGATGGCGATCCTGCTCCAGCAGGGCGTCGGCGACACGCTGCGGGTCTCGCTCACTCCCGAACCGGGCGGCGATCGCACGCGCGAGGTCGCCGTCGCGCAGGAGCTGCTGCAGACGATGGGGCTGCGCTCGTTCGCGCCGATGGTGACCGCCTGCCCCGGCTGCGGCCGCACCACCAGCACGTATTTCCAGGAGCTCGCCCAGCGCATCCAGACGTTCCTGCGCACGTCGATGCCGGCATGGAGCGCGCGCTATCCCGGTGTCGAGACGATGCACGTCGCGGTGATGGGTTGCGTGGTCAACGGTCCCGGCGAGTCCAAGCTCGCGAACATCGGAATCTCGCTGCCCGGCACCGGCGAGACGCCGGTCGCACCGGTGTTCGTCGACGGGCAGAAGACCGTCACGCTGAAGGGCGACGGGATCGCCGAGGAATTCGAGCGCATCGTGCAGGACTACGTCCGGATGAAGTACGGCGGCGAGCCCGCCACGCCGGAGCTCGTTCCCGAGCGCAGGACCGTCTCCGTCAAGGCAATCGCGTAGGGACGGGATCGCGATGGCAACGGCATTGCAGGCCGTACGCGGCATGAACGACGTGCTGCCCGACGAGGCACCGCTGTGGCAGCGCTTCGAGGACGCTGCACGCCGCGTGTTCGAGGGATACGGCTACCGCAACCTGCGCGTGCCGATCGTCGAGCCGACGCCGCTCTACGTTCGCGGCATCGGCGAGCACACCGACGTCGTCGAGAAGGAGATGTACACGTTCGAGGACCGGCTCAACGGCGAGAGCCTGACGCTGCGTCCGGAGGCGACCGCGGGAATCGTGCGCGCCGCGATCCAGCACAGCCTCACCTACGAGCGGCCGCTGCGCGTATGGACCGCGGGGCCGATGTTCCGCCACGAGCGTCCGCAGAAAGGCCGCTATCGCCAGTTCCACCAGCTCGATGCCGAAGCGCTGGGATTCGCCGGGCCCGACGTGGATGCCGAACAGATCGTCATGCTCGCGCGGCTGTGGCGCGAGCTCGGCATCGACGGCGTCCGCCTGTCCCTCAATTCGATCGGCGACCCGGACGAACGCCGCGCGCACCGCGCCGCGCTGATCGAGCATTTCGAGCGCCACCACGGGCAGCTCGACGAGGATTCGAAGCGCCGGCTGCACGCGAATCCGCTGCGCATCCTCGACAGCAAGAACCCTGAGCTGCAGGACCTGATCCACGACGCCCCGAAGCTGATCGACCGGCTGGGGCCCGCATCGCGCGGGCATTTCGACGGCGTGCAGGCGATCCTCGCCGAGGCGGGAATCGATTACACGGTGAACCCACGGCTGGTGCGAGGCCTCGATTACTACAACCGTACGGTGTTCGAATGGATCACCAATGCGCTGGGCGCGCAGGGAACGGTAGCCGGCGGTGG
>DATGDG010000062.1:0-5116 GCA_035311025.1 Casimicrobiaceae bacterium | reverse complement strand
ACCGGCTGCTCGACATGGGCGTCGAGGATTACCTGCTGACCTCCACGATCATCGGCATCCTCGCGCAGCGGCTCGTGCGCACGCTGTGCCCGCAGTGCAAGGAGCCCTACGTCGCGCTGCCCGAGCTGGTCGACGAACTCGGGCAGCGCGGTGTAGGGCTCCTTGCAGTGGGCGCACAACGTGCGCACCAGGCGCTGCGCGAGGATCCCGACCACCGTCGAGGTGAGCAGGTAATCCTCGACGCCCATGTCGAGCAGGCGGTTCACCGTCGAGGCGGCGTCGTTCGTGTGCACCGTCGAGAGCACGAGGTGGCCGGTGAGCGCGGACTGCACCGCGATCTGCGCGGTCTCGAGATCGCGGATCTCGCCGATCATGATCACGTCGGGATCCTGGCGCACGATCGAGCGCAGCGCGTTCGCGAACGTCAGGTCGATCTGGGGCTTGACCTGGATCTGGTTGATGCCCGGCATCTGGTACTCGACCGGGTCCTCGACGGTCAGGATCTTGACGTCGGGCCGGTTCAGCCGGTCGAGCGCCGTGTAGAGCGTCGTCGTCTTGCCCGACCCCGTCGGGCCGGTGACGAGCAGGACGCCGTGCGGCTGCATCAGCGCATCGAGGAACACCTTCAGCGTGTCCTCCTCGAAACCGAGCTTGTAGAAATCGAGGGCGACGCCGCCCTTGTCGAGGATCCGCATCACGACCGATTCGCCGTGCATCGTCGGTATCGTCGACACCCGCAGGTCGATCTCCTTGCCCTGCACGCGCAGGCGGATGCGCCCATCCTGCGGCAGTCTGCGCTCGGCGATGTCGAGGTTCGCCATGATCTTGATCCGCGAGATCACGGCCGCGGACAGGCGCTTGGGTGGCGACTCAACCTCGTGCAGCACGCCGTCGATCCGGTAACGGACGACCAGCCGGTTCTCGAAAGGCTCGACGTGGATGTCCGAGGCGCGCGACTCCAGCGCATTGGTGATGAGCAGCGACACCAGCCGGATGACCGGCGCCTCCGACGCGAGGTCCTTCAGCTGCTGGACGTCGGCATTGAACGAAAGTTCGTCCGGGCGCGTCTCGACGTCGCCGATCAGCTGTCCGACCGCCGACTTGCCTGCGCCGTAGAGCCGCTCGAGGGCCGCGTCGAGCTCGGTCGGAATCGCGACCATCGGTCGCACCGCACGACCGGTCACCATCTCGAACGCACCGATCGTGTAGGCATCGGTGGGATCGGCCATCGCCAGCGCGGCCTCGGTCTCGTCCTCGCGCACGGGCAGCGCATGTGCCTCGCGCAGGAAGCGCGCCGACACGCTCTCCTCGAGGATCGGAAACTCCGGGTAGCCGTTGGCGTCGACGAGCGGCAGTTCGAGCTGCGTCGCCAGGGCCTCGGCCACGTCGCGCTGTGCGCAGAGCCCGAGGGTCACCAGCAGCGCGCCGAGCCGCTCGCCACTTTCGCCCTGCAGCCGCAGTGCCCGGTCGAGGTTGGCCTGATCGAGCTTCCCTCGCTCGATCAGGATCTCGCCCAGCCGCTTGCGCGCCGGGGGCGGAGTTGGCGTGGCTGCCGGCGACAGTTCGGGTGCGGTGATCAAGTCTGGAGAGGAAAAACGCAGTCGTTAATCATAGCACGCCCGCGGCGGATGATCGTCAAAAACTCCTTGCCGAGCAAGGGCTTGCGAACGAATTCGCGCAAAAACTGTCGCTCGGCGGCGACGATCGACCGAGCCTCCCCGATGACTCCTCGGCCCGGCGCCACTCCCCAACCAAGCGCGAGGGGCACCCGCCGTCGCCTGCTAGACTGTTCCCGGCCTCCAGCCCTCCGGCTGCAACGGAAATCCGGGGCACCGCGCCGCTCGACAATGTCCAAGTCGCCGATTTCCGCGCTCGAGGAAATGACTGCCGTCGCAATGCGGCTCGCGCGTACCGGAGCGATCGAAGAGGCGGAAGCGTGCTTCCGCGACGCGCTGCGGGGCCATCCCGAACACCCGGCCATCTTGTACAACCTGGGAGCGCTGCGCGCACAGCGCGGCGATTTCGCGGGTGCGCTCGCCTGGTTCGAGCGATGCAGGGCCGCGCAGGAATCGAATTTCCTCGGCCACATGGGCATCGGACAGGTGAAGCTGGCGACAGGCGATGCGCATGCCGCAGTCGCCGCACTGCATGAAGCCGCTCGCATCGCACCACGGCGCCACGATGTGCAGAACGCGCTTGGGCGCGCGCTCGAGATGGCCGGACATCTCGATGGCGCAGAGCGCGCGTATCGAGCCGCTCTGGCCACCAGCCCGACCTACACGCCGGCCATGAGCAATCTCTGCGACCTGCTGGGCAATCGGGAACGCGTACCACAGGCAATCGAGGAAATGGAAGCCCTGCATCGGAAATTTCCGGACGACGCCGGAATCGCGTTCAAGCTCGGTTACCTCGAATCGTTCGTCGGCCGGATCGACGCCGCCGAGAAACTGATGCGCCGCGTGCTGGATCTCGTTCCCGACTATGCCCCCGCAGAGCTGAACCTTGGAACCTTCGCACAGTGGCGCCAGGACCCCGACACTGCGATCGAGCGTTTCCAGCGCGCACTCCGGCTCGCGCCGGGGGATCCGGTCGCCGAAGGAAACCTCGCGCACGCACTGCTTTACGCCGGTGACTATGCGCGCGGGTGGCGACAGTACGAATCACGCGGCATGGGCCTCCTGAGCGCGACGCCGCTGCGCCGGCCGACCGAGTGGGGTCCGCCTTGGGACGGTCGCCATCTGGAAAGGGGCACCCTCCTTCTGTATGGAGAAGGTGGCTTCGGGGACGTGCTGCAATTCTGCCGCTACGCCGCATCGGCCGCCGCACGCGCAGGCGCAGTGGTGATCAGGCTCGAGCGCAAGTACCAAAGCCTGGCCCGAATACTGGCGTCGGTGCCGGGCGTCGACCGCGTCGTCGACGAGGATGCACCGGTGGCCGCAAGCGCCCATTCATCGCTTTCCAGCCTCCCGTACCTGTTGTGGAATGGCAACGACCCCTGCCCGACGCCAATGCCTTATCTCTTCGCCGTTCCGGCGCGCGGCGACCGCTGGCGGCAGCGGTTGCGCGAGCATGGCGGGTTCCACGTCGGACTGGCGTGGCGGGGCGGATCCGGAGAGGACAGGTTCTTCGGCAGTCTCGTGGATCGCCGGCGCTCGATCCCATTCGGCCTGCTCGAAGCGCTGTTCCGGGTGCCGAATGTGCGCTGGCACAGCCTGCAGAAAGGACGCCACGCCGAAGAATGGCGACACTACGGTTTCGCGAGCGCGATGTGCACATATGACTCCGAGCTCCTCGACTTCGAAGATACCGCTGAACTTGCGTCCGCCCTCGATCTCGTCATCACGGTCGACACGTCCGTCGCGCACCTTGCAGGCGGACTGGGAGTGCCGACCTGGCTGCTCAATCGCTTCGACTCGTGCTGGCGTTGGGGGGTACGCGGCACGTCCACGCACTGGTATCCGTCGATGCGTCTGTTCCGCCAGCCGTCGTTCGGCGACTGGCCATCCGCCATCGAGGTGGCGGCCTCCGCACTAGCTGAGGAATCTGAACGCCTGCTCGGCAGCAGTGAGCGTCGTGGCGAGGTCGGCCGCTGAGTGCGCGGCCGAGACGAACCCGGCCTCGTAGGCCGACGGCGCGAAGTAGATGCCCATGTCGAGCATCGCGTGGAAGAAGCGGTTGAAGCGCTCCTTGTCGCAGGCCATCACCGCGTCGTAGGAATCGGGCACCACGGGGGCGAAATAGATGCCGAACATGCCACCGACCGACTGCGCGGAGAACGGGACGCCGGCGCGCTTCGCCACCGCAACGAGGCCGTCGGTCAGCGCGCGGGTCGACTGCGCCAGCCTGTCGTAGAACCCCGGCGCTTCGGTGGCGGCAAGGGTCGCCAGGCCGGCCGCGACGGCGACTGGATTGCCCGACAGCGTCCCTGCCTGGTAGACAGGGCCGAGCGGCGCGATCTTCTCCATGATCGCGCGCTTGCCGCCGAACGCCGCGACGGGCATGCCGCCGCCGATGACCTTGCCCAGCGTCGTCAGGTCGGGCGTGATGCCGAAGAGTCCCTGTGCGCTCTTCGCATCGACGCGAAAGCCGGTCATCACCTCGTCGAAGATCAGCACCGCCCCGTGACGATCGCACAGCGTGCGCAGGCCCTCGAGGAACCCTGGCCTGGGCAGCACCAGGTTCATGTTGCCGGCGACCGGCTCGACGATGATGCCCGCGATCGCGTCGCGATCGGCCTCGAACGCCTGCTCGACCGCGCCGATGTCGTTGTAGGGAAGCACGATCGTCTCGTTGGCGATCGCCGGCGGCACGCCCGCCGACGACGGCTGCCCGAAGGTGAGCGCGCCCGAGCCTGCCTTCACCAGCAGGCTGTCGCCGTGGCCGTGGTAGCAACCTTCGAACTTGACGATCTTCGGCCGCCCGGTGTAGCCGCGCGCGAGCCGCAGCGCCGACATCGTCGCTTCGGTGCCCGACGACACCAGCCTGACGAGTTCGAGCGAGGGCAGGCGCCGGATCAGCATCTCGGCGAGCTCGATCTCCATCTCGGTCGGCGCGCCGAACGACAGGCCGTTCAACGCGGCGCTGCGCACCGCCTCGACAACTGCCGGATGCGCATGGCCGAGGATCGCCGGGCCCCACGAACCGACGTAATCGATGTAGCGCGTGCCATCGGCATCCCACAGGTACGGGCCCTCGCCGCGGGTGAAGAAGCGCGGCGTGCCGCCCACCGAGCGGAACGCGCGCACCGGTGAATTGACGCCTGCGGGAATGACGCGCTGTGCGCGCGCGAACAGTTCTTCGTTGCGGCTCATGGTCGCTCGCTGGAGGCTCGCTTCGCGAACAGCGCGGCGATCGCCGCCGACGCCCGCTCGATTGCGGGAAGTTCGTCGTGGCCGAACACGTCGCCGATCACTGCGACGGCCGCAGCCCCGGCCTCGATCAGCATCGCCGCGTTCGCCGACGTGATGCCGCCGATCGCGACGACCGGCACCGGCAGCGACGCGGCCCGCGCGAGCAGGCCCGGGTCGGCCCGACGCGCATCCGGCTTGGTTCCCGACGGGAAGAAGCTGCCGAATGCGACGTAGTCGGCCCCGGCAGCGGCCGCGCTCTGCGCTCG
>DATGDG010000061.1:0-4364 GCA_035311025.1 Casimicrobiaceae bacterium | reverse complement strand
CGTTCACCTGCAGCGCATCGTGGCCGAAGCGCAGGCGATCGTCGACCGGGCGATTGCGCATGGCGGGCCGCCCGCACCCTGACCCTCACCAGGGGGGAGAGGAAACGAGCGGGATTTTGCGCTCTTCGCCGGCGCGAGCCGCGGCACAGGCATCCGACGAAGCGCTCCTCGATCGCCTGCAACGCGCTGCTTTCGACTACTTCCTGCAGACTGCCCATCCGCAGAACGGGTTGATCGCCGACTCCACGCGTGACGGCGCGCCCTCGAGCATCGCGGTGGTCGGTTTCGCGCTGTCGGCGTATCCGGTCGGCGTCGAGCGCGGCTGGATCGAACGCGCCGACGCGGTCGAGCGCTCGCTCGCGGTCTTGCGATTCTTCTCGGCCAGCGACCAGTCGGGCAGCCCGGACGCGACCGGTTATCGCGGCTTCTACTTCCATTTTCTCGACCTGCGAAGCGGAGCCCGCGCCTGGCTGTCCGAGGTGTCGCTGATCGATACTGGCTTCCTGATGGCGGGCGTGCTGACCGCCGCGGCGTATTTCAGCGCCGGGACGCCGGCCGAGACCGAGTTGCGCCGCCTCGCCGATGCGCTCTACCGCAGGGTCGACTGGCGGTGGGCGCAGCGCGACGGGTCGGCCGTGATGCATGGCTGGAAGCCCGAGTGCGGGTTCCTGCATTACGGCTGGGAGGGCTACAGCGAGGCGATTCTCCTCTACGTGCTGGGGCTCGGTTCGCCCATGCATCCGCTCACCGAGCAGAGCTTCCCCGCCTGGACCGTGACCTACCAGTGGGAGAACCTGTACGGCTACGACTTCCTGTATGCCGGCCCGCTCTTCATCCACGAGTTCTCTCACGCGTGGATCGATTTCCGCGGCATCCGCGATGCGTTCATGCGCGAGAAGGACTGCGACTATTTCGAGAACAGCCGCCGCGCAACCTACGTCCAGCGCGAGTACGCAACGCGCAATCCGCACAGCTTCGAGGGCTATGCGGCGGACTGCTGGGGCCTCTCGGCGGGCGACGGGCCCAGCGGGCCGCCGCGGCGGGTGGCAGGCCGGCGCCAGGCGTTCTACGGGTATGCGGCGCGCGGCGTTCCCTACGGCCCGGACGACGGCACGATTGCCGGATCGTCGGTGCTCTCGTCACTGGTGTTCGCACCCGAAATCGCGCTGCCGGCGCTGCGCAACCTGTTCGCGCGAGGACCCACCGACGCCGGTGAACTGGTCCGCGCGAGCGGGTTCAACCGGACGCTCGGTGAAGCCGGGCCGAACGGCTGGATCTCGCCTGGAATCTTCGGCCTGGACCAGGGGATGATCGTGCTGATGATCGAGAACTACCGCTCCGGCCTGCTCTGGCGGCTGGGGCGGAGCAATGCCTACCTCCGGAGCGGCCTGCGCCGTGCGGGGTTCCGCGGCGGCTGGTTGTAGCCACGCGCGCACCCGAACCGATGCTGCCTCTCCATCCACCGATTCAGCGGCCCGCCGAGGGTCCTTACGACCGCGAGCTTTGCGACAACCTGCGGCCACAGGATTGGCGCAACCCGCGGCCGCGCGGGCCGTACCACCTGCTGGTCATCGGCGCCGGGCCGGCGGGACTGGTCGCGGCGCGCCGCGCCGCCGCGCTCGGCGCCAGGGTCGCGCTGATCGAACGCCACCTGCTCGGCGGCAACTCGCTGAACTACGGCAGCGTGCCGTCCAAGACCCTCATCCGCAGTTCGCGCCTGTACGCCGAGATGCGCGATGCCGCCAGCTTCGGCGTTCGACCCCCGGACGACATCCGGGTCGATTTTCCAATGGCGATGGAGCGCATGAGACGCATCCGCACGCGCATCAGCCGGGTCGATTCTGCAGCTCGACTCGCGGCTGAAGGAATCGA
Source organism: Casimicrobiaceae bacterium (assembly GCA_035311025.1). Lineage (GTDB taxonomy): Bacteria > Pseudomonadota > Gammaproteobacteria > Burkholderiales > Casimicrobiaceae > VBCG01. The sequence continues at coordinate 2,492 of DATGDG010000061.1, read as the reverse complement.
CGTGTTCTTCGGCGCGGCACGCTTCACCGGCGGTGATGCAGTCGACGTCGACGGCACCGCCCTGCGTTTCAAGAAGGCCCTGATCGCGACTGGATCGCGCTCGAGGCTGCCGTCGATTCCGGGACTGGCGGAAGCAGGCTTCCTGACCAACGAGACTGTCTTCGACCTGACGACGCTGCCGCCCAGCCTGCTCGTGATCGGCGGGGGCCCCGTCGGTTGCGAACTGGCGCAGGCCTTCGCCCGCTTCGGTTCGCGCACCGTCATCGCCCACGAGGCGCCGCTGTTCCTGCCGCGGGAAGAACGCGACGCCGCGCAGATGGTTGCCGCAGCGCTGGCGCGCGACGGCGTCGAGATCCACCTCAACACCACGGCCGTCAACGTGCGCGTCGAAGGTCGGGAGAAGTGCATCGAAACGCTCAACGACGGCAACGTCGCGACGATCCGCGTCGACCAGATAATGACCGGCATCGGCCGCGTTCCCGCGGTCGGCGAACTGGACCTCGAAGCCGCCGGCGTCGCCTACGATGCCGAAACCGGAATCCGGACCGACGATTTCCTGCGAACCACCAACCGGCGCATCTACGCCGCGGGCGACGTCTGCCTCGAGCACCGGTTCACCGACGCCGCCGACGCCGCCGCGCGGATCGTCGTCCAGAACGCGCTTTTCCTCGGCCGCAAGCGCGTCAGCGCATTGACGATTCCGTGGTGCACCTACACCGATCCGGAGATCGCCCACGTCGGAATCTACGTCAAGGAGGCACGCGAGCGCGCCATTCCGGTGAAGACCTTCACGGTGCCGATGCACGACGTCGACCGCGCGATCGCGGATGGCGAGGAAAACGGCTTCGTCAAGATCCACGTTCGCGAAGGGACCGACACGATACTCGGCGCGACCGTGGTGGCACGCCACGCCGGCGAGATGATCAATGGCATCTCGCTGGCGATGGTCGCCGGCATCGGCCTGCGCACGGTGGCCCGCGTGATCCACACCTATCCGACGCAGGCCGAGGCGATCAGGAAAGCGGCGCATGCCTGCGCCCGAAGTCGCGAATCGGCGTTCGTCGCCTGGCTGCGGTGCAGATGGGTCAAGCGATGACGGACAGACCGCCCGGTGCTACGCCTGCCGGAGGCCCTGATCGGTAAACACCGTCACATCCTTCGTCTGCGACATCAGCAGGGCGAGCGGGGTGCCTGGCCGCTTCCGCTGGATCGCCGCCTGCAGCACAACCCGCTTGCCGGGACCGATGAGCATGCGATGCGTTGAGGCGGTATGGGTGCCGGATAGAGGAGTCGAACCCCTGACCTTCGCATTACAAGTGCGCTGCTCTACCAACTGAGCTAATCCGGCGCGGGGAAATCTGGGGTGTTGCGCGAAGCCAGGGTGACGACTGCTACTTGACGATCTGCAGGTGCGACGGCCGCTTCGATCGCGCAGGCTCGGTGGCAGCGACCTTGGGCTCGCCCATTGCCTGGCTGTCGCGAGGCGCGGTCGACGCCGCGAGCGCGGCGACGGGGTCGTCCGGCGCATTGAAGGAGAACCCGTAGCCGGTTTCCTTCGCGAAGATGCCGATGACCGCACCGATCGGCACCGCGACTTCCTGCGACGAGCCGTTGAAGCGCGCGGTGAACTGGATCCACTGGTTGTCGATCGTCAGCTTGCGGGTCGCGGTCGCGCTGACGTTCAGCACGATCTCGCCGTTCTTCACGAAAGCCGCAGGCACCCGCGTCTGCGGGTTCACGCGCACCGCGAGGTAGGGCGTCAGGCCATTGTCGGCGCACCATTCGCAGATGGCGCGCACGAGGTAGGGCTTGGCAGACTGTTCCGACATGGCGACGATATTACCCTTGATGCCCGCGCGGTCAAGACGCAGGCTTTACCGCCTGTCCGCCCGCCGTTGACCACAGCGCGTACGCTACTTGCGCATCCCGCGTTCGGCCGAAGTCAGCGCTTCCGAGAACGCAGGCCGTGCGAACAGCCGCTCGGCGTATTTCATCAGCGGGGCGGCCTGCTTGGGCATCTGGATGCCGTAATAGTCGAGGCGCCACAACAGCGGCGTGATCGCGACGTCGAGCATCGAATACTCGTCGCCGAGCATGTACTTGTGCTTGGTGAACACCGGCACGATCTGCATCAGCGAGTCCCGGACGAGCGCGCGTGCCCGGTCCGCCTGCTTCTGGTTGGTGCCTTCGAGCGCGTCGATGTGGATGAAAAGCTCCTTCTCGAACCGGTGCAGGAACAGCCTCGCGCGCGCGCGCATCACCGGGTCGGCGGGCATCAGCTGCGGGTGCGGGAAACGCTCGTCGATGTATTCGTTGATGATGTTGGATTCGTGCAGCACGAGATCGCGCTCGACCAGCACCGGAACCTGGTTGTAGGGATTCATCACCGCCAGATCCTCGGGCTTGTGGTCGAGATCGACGTCGATGATCTGGAAATCCATGCCCTTCTCGTGCAACACGATGCGGCAGCGCTGACTGAACGGGTCGGTCGT
>DATGDG010000060.1:0-4570 GCA_035311025.1 Casimicrobiaceae bacterium | reverse complement strand
GCGGCGCTCCTCGGTCAGCGGCGGCATGGGCACGCGGATCAGGTCCCCGGAGGTCGCCGGATTGAGCCCCAGATCCGAGTCGCGGATCGCCTTCTCGATCACCTGGATCATCTTCTTTTCCCAAGGCTGCACGCCGATCGTCCGCGGATCGACCAGGGTGACGTTCGCGACCTGCGACAGCGGCACCTGCGATCCGTAGTAGTCGACATGGATGTGGTCGAGCAGGCCCGTGTGTGCGCGACCCGTGCGCACTTTCGCGAGATCGGCCTTCAGGGTCTCGATCGATTTCGCCATCTTCTGTTCGGCGGTCTTCTTCACGTCGCTGATCATGATCGCGTCATCCCGTTCGTTCCCCTCACCGGCTCGACGCCTACGCGTCTCGCCCCCTCTCGCCGCGAGCGCGGAGAGAACTGGGGTGAGGGGGAAATCAACAATGCACGAGCGTTCCTTCGTCTTCGCCGAGCACGCTGCGCTTCAGCGCCCCGGGCACGAAGATCGAGAATACCTTGAGCAGCATGTTCTGGTCGCGGCACAGCGCGAGCGCCGTCGCGTCCATCACCTTGAGGTTCTTGACGATCGCCTCGTCGAAGGTCAGCTCGGCATAACGGCGCGCCGTCGGATCCTTCAGGGGATCGGAGGTGTAGACGCCGTCGACCTTGGTTGCCTTGAGGACGATGTCCACACCCATCTCGCGGCCGCGAAGTGCCGCCGCCGTGTCGGTGGTGAAGAACGGGTTTCCCGTTCCCGCGGCGAAGATGACGACCCGGTTGAGCTCGAGATGGCGCAGCGCCCGGCCGCGGATGTATGGCTCGGCGACCTGGTCGATGCGCAGCGCCGACTGCACGCGCGACTCGACGCCCGCGCGACGGAACGCATCCTGCAGCGCCAGAGCGTTCATCAGGGTCGCGAGCATGCCCATGTAGTCGGCCGTCGCGCGATCCATCCCCGCCGCCCCGGGTGCGACGCCGCGGAAGATGTTGCCGCCGCCGATGACGATCGCCATCTGCACGCCGAGGCGCGCGACCTCGGCGACTTCGGCGACGATGCGGTCGATCGTCTCGCGCTCGATGCCGTAGCTGTCACTGCCCATCAGCGCCTCGCCCGAGAGCTTGAGCAGGACGCGCCGGTAGGCCGCCTTGCCGCTCGCGGCCGCGGCGGCCAGGGGTGCCACTGCCGCCGTGGCGGCGTTGTCGGGGGGACTCATCGCGTAGGCTCCGGCAAGGATTGCTCGGGTACGAGCGCCGACGCCTTCAGGCTCAGGCGCGGCTCATTGCCGCAACCTCGGCGGCGAAATCGTCCTTCCGCTTCTCGATGCCTTCGCCGACGACGTAGAGCACGAAGCCGTTGACCGTCGCGCCCTGCGCCTTGGCGATGTTGCCGACGGTCTCCTTGTCGCTCTTGACGAAGACCTGCGCGAGCAGCGTGACCTCGGCCAGGAACTTGGCCACCGCGCCTTCGACCATCTTCTGGGCGATGTTCGCTGGCTTGCCGGACTCGGCCGCGCGGGCCTCGGCGATCGAGCGCTCCCTGGCCACGACATCGGCAGGAACCTGCTCCTTGCTGACGGCCATCGGCTTGCTTGCCGCGATGTGCATCGCGATGTCCTTGCCGAAGCTGGCTTCTCCGCCCGTCACGTCGACGAGCACGCCGATCCTCGATCCATGGACGTAGGACGCGATGCGCCCCTGCGCGTCGATGCGCGCAAAGCGGCGCAGCGTGATGTTCTCGCCGATCTTCTGGATCAGCGCGACGCGCCGGGCCTCGACCGTTTCACCACTGGCGAGCTTCTGCCCCGACAGCGCAGCGACGTCGGCCGGGCGATTGCGGTTCGCGAGCTGCGCGACCTCGTTCGCGAACGCCTTGAAGTCGTCGTTCTTAGCGACGAAATCGGTCTCGCAGTTGACCTCGACGATGGCGGCGGACTTGCCGTCCTCGGCGACCGATACGCCGATCACGCCTTCGGCCGCGACCCGTTCGGCCGCCTTGCTCGCTTTCGCACCGCTCTTGATCCGCAGGAGCTCCTCGGCCTTCGCCATGTCGCCCGCCGCCTCGGTCAGCGCCTTCTTGCATTCCATCATGCCCAGCCCCGTGCGCTGGCGCAGCTCCATCACCGTGCTTGCGGAGATATCCGCCATCTCATGCTCCATTCATCGAGTGCGGCCGGGACGAGGGTTTCGCCCCGGCACGGTGTTCGGGGCGCGCTCCTGGCGCACCCCGACATGCGGCAGGGGCGCCTTCGTGCGCCCCCGGATCATCCGTTCGTGGTCAGGCCGACGCCTCGTCGGCGACCTCGACGAACTCGTCACCGGTCGCCGCGACCTCCTGGATCGAGCTCGACTTGCCCTCGAGCACCGCATCGGCGACCCCGCGCGCGTACAGGCGGATCGCGCGGCTCGAATCGTCGTTGCCGGGGATCACGTAGGCGACCGGGTCCGGATCGTGGTTGGTGTCGACCACGGCGACGATCGGAATGCCGAGCTTCTTCGCCTCGGTGACCGCGATCTTGTGATAGCCAACGTCGATGACGAAGATCGCGTCGGGCAGCGCAGTCATGTCCTTGATGCCGCCCAGGCTCTTCTCCAGCTTGTCGAGCTCGCGCTTGTGCGACAGCGCCTCGCGCTTGGTCATCCGCTCGAAGGTGCCGTCCTGCATCATCGTCTCGAGGTCCTTCAGCCGCTTGATCGACTGCTTGACGGTCTTGAAGTTCGACAGCATGCCGCCGAGCCAGCGGTGGTCGACGTAGGGCATGCCGGCGCGCTGCGCCTCCTCCGCGACGATCTCGCGGGCCTGGCGCTTGGTGCCGACGAAAAGGATCGTGCCGCGGTTGCCGGCGAGCTGACGGACGAACTTCATCGCGTCGTTGTACATCGCCAGCGTCTTCTCGAGGTTGACGATGTGGATCTTGTTGCGCTGGCCGAAGATGTATTCGGCCATCTTGGGGTTCCAGTAGCGGGTCTGGTGCCCGAAATGGACACCGGCTTCCAGCATCTGACGCATCGTTACGGACATGCTGCACTCCTTCAATTCAGGGTTTGGCCTCCATCGGCGGATTGCGTTCCCGACGCGTTGCGCCGAGGTTGCCCTCGGGCGTGGCGTCCGGCACCCTGAAACCGCCGACGTGCGTGATGCCGGGGATGGTCAGCGCCGCGCCTCGATGTCCGCGTCGAATTCCGCGTCGATCGTTGTGCAGCCCGGTCCCGGCCCCCGATCCTCGCGCCGGGACTTGAGTGAAGTCCCGGCCGGCGCCATCTTCGGAGACGACGGCACCCTGCCGCCACCGCGGGAAGACCCGCGACGGCGAATGCGAATAACTTGATATTCTAGCATTCTCCGCGGCCGCCCGGCCAATCCCCGGTTGCCGCATTCCCGGTTCCCCGAGACCATCGATGACCTCCGAGCCCCACCTCCCGCGCAGCGCTGCCCCCGGCGTCGAACCTGCGGCCGTCGCCTGCCCCGACACCGGCTTCGGCCTGATCGAGGTCCGCGGCAACGACGCCGCGACCTTCCTGCATGGCCAGGTTTCGAGCGACGTACGCGCCCTCGAGCCCGGTCGGGCGCGGTACTCGAGCTACAACTCCCCGAAGGGCCGGATGCTCGCCAACATGATCGTCGTCCGGTCACCGGCGGCATTCGGCGACGACGGATTCTTCCTGCTTCTGGCGGCCGACCTCGTGGAAGCGATCCGCCGGCGTCTGTCGATGTTCGTCCTGCGCGCAAAGGTCACCGTCCGCGACGCAAGCGGCGACTACGCCATCTGGGGCCTCGCCGGCCCGGGACGGGAAGCCGCGGCGCGGGCGGCCTTCGGGGTCGTGCCCGGCCCATTCGAGGCGCAGCCGCTCGAGCACGGCGTCCTGGTCCTCGCGCTTCCCGACGGACGGCTGCTTGCCGTGTGCCCGCGGGCGCAGGCCGCGTCGCTGCAGGCGGACATCCTCCATCACGCAGAGCTCGCCGACGCGCAGACCTGGCGCCGCCTCGACATCCAAGCGGGCATTCCGTGGATCGGCGCCGCAACGTCGGACCTGTTCGTTCCGCAGACCGCGAACTGGGAGGTCCTGGGCGGCGTCGATTTCCAGAAAGGCTGCTATCCCGGCCAGGAGATCGTGGCGCGCACCCAGTACCTCGGGCGGCTCAAGGAGCGGCTGTTCGCGTTCCACGCCGCGGTCCCCGACGTCGCGCCGGCGTCGAAACTTCATTCGTCGACATTCGGCGACCAGGCTTGCGGCACCGTCGTGAGCGCCGTGCCGGATCCCGACGGAGGCTGTCTGCTGCTCGCCGTCGTGCAGGTCGCGGCCGTCGAATCGGCCGATCTCCGTCTGGGCGACGGGCCGGGCACCCCGCTGGCGCTGCGGCCCCTGCCCTACGCCCTGCCGCCGGCCACCGCGCCACGCCCGCGCAGTCCCGCAAACGCTTAGGCCGCCCCGGATGTGCCTCGCCGTCATTGCGCTCGGCGCCCACCCTAAATTCGTCGCGGTGATCGCGGCCAACCGGGATGAATTCCATGCGCGGCCCGCCGCGGCCGCGCACTGGTGGACGGAGCGCCCGGGATCGCGAGTACTCGCCGGACGCGACC
>DATGDG010000059.1:0-6979 GCA_035311025.1 Casimicrobiaceae bacterium | reverse complement strand
CGCGCCTTTTCCTTGCCTTCCTTCCATGCGGTGCCCGCGATGTCGAGGTGCGCCCAGTCGTATTTCTTCGTGAATCGCGACAGGAAGCACGCAGCGGTGATGCTGCCGCCGGGACGTCCCGCGATGTTCGCGAAATCGGCGAAGTTGCTCGCGAGCCCCTCCTGGTAGTCGTCCCAGAGCGGGAGCTGCCAGCCGCGATCGTACGAATCGTCGCCTGCCGCGATCAGCGCTCGCGCGAGGGTGTCGTTGTTGCTGAACAATCCGCTGGCGACGTGGCCCAGCGAAACGACCATGGCACCGGTCAGGGTCGCGATGTCGATGACCGCCTCGGGCTCATAGCGCTCGGCATAGGTCAGCGCGTCAGCGAGGATCAGGCGACCTTCCGCATCGGTGTTCAGCACCTCCACGGTCTGCCCCGACATCGACTTCACGATGTCGCCGGGCTTGGTCGCGCGTCCCGAGGGCATGTTCTCGCAGGCCGGAATCAGGCCGACCAGGTTCAGCTTCGGCTTGAGCTCGGCGATGGTCCTGAACACGCCCAGAACCGACGCGGCGCCGCACATGTCGAATTTCATCTGGTCCATGTCCGCGGCGGGCTTGATCGAGATGCCCCCGGTGTCGAAGGTGATGCCCTTGCCCACCAGCACCAGCGGTTTCTGCTTGCGCTGCGACTGTTCGTACTCGAGGACGATGAAGCGCGGCGGCTCGTCGCTCCCATTGGTGACCGACAGGAAGGAACCCATTCCCAGCGCCTCGATCTGCGGTCGCTCGAGGACGGTCACCTTGACCTCGGGGAACTGCCCGGCGAGCTCCAGCGCGCGCTCGGCGAGGTAGCGCGGCGTGCAGACGTTGCCTGGAAGATTGCCGAGGTCCTTGGCGAAATCCACGCCGTTGGCGATCGCGAGGCCGCGCACCGCCGCCGCTTCGCCGGCCGCGAGGTCGGAACGCTGCGGAACCGACAGCGTCAGCTTGCGCAGCGGACGGCGCACGTCGGCAGGCTCGCTCTTCATCTGCTCGAACCGGTAGACGGCGTCCATCGCGACGACCACCGCATGCTCGACCCGCCACGCCACCTCGCGGCGCTTGACCTTCTCCTCGGTCAGGTAGATGACCGCCTCGTAGGAACCGGTCTCGTTCAGCAGCTTGACCGCGCTGCGGATCGCCTGGCGGAATTCCTTGTCGCGGAAATCGCGCTCCTTGCCGAGCCCGATCAGGAGCACGCGGTCGGCCAGCGTCCCCCGCACGTTGTGGAGCAGCAGGGTCGCGCCGAGCTTACCTTCCATGTCGCCGCGGCGGATGATTTCGCTGATGTAGCCGTTCGAGGCCCGGTCGATCAGTTCTGCGGACAGCGAAAGCTTGCGATTGTCGAAGACGCCGACGACCACGCAGGCACTGCGCTGCTTCTCGGGACTTCCGCTTTTTATGGTAAATTCCATCGTGCTCCTCGGATTTCGTCGCTGACGTTTTTGTGCCACGAGGGCCAGTCCTGCGCATTATCGGCAAAACGCCGTAAAAAAGTCAAAATTTTCCAGCCGTCATGATTTTCCGGCGCAGCCTCGTCCGCGAACTGACGGCCACCGCGATCGGGCTGTTCCTGATCCTGCTCGCCATTCTGTTCACCAACCTGGTGCTGCGCCTGCTGGCGCGGGCGGCGGGCGGCAGCGTGGCGCCCGAAGGAATCCTGGCTCTGCTCGGGTTCAACGCGCTCTTTTATTTCAATATCCTGCTGTCGGTCGCCCTGTTTTTGACCGTGCTGCTCACGCTTTCGCGCTGGTATCGCGACAGCGAGATGATTGTCTGGTTTACCTCAGGCCAGTCGCTGACCGACTGGCTGCGGCCGATCGTGCTGTTCAGCGCGCCGTTCCTGCTCGCGATCGTCGTGCTCTCGCTCTACCTGTCGCCCTGGGCCGAGCAGCGCAAGCTCGAGTTCGAGCAGCAGCTGAGGTCGCGCGACGACATTTCCCTCGTCACCCCGGGCCTGTTCCGTGAATTCCCCCATGCGAACCTCGTCGTTTTCGTCGAGAGCATCAATCCGCTCGACAACACGGTGCGCAACGTGTTCCTGCACAGCATCGAGGACAATCAGGATTCGACGACGGTCGCGGCACGGGGCAAGCTCGAGGACATGCCCAACGGCGACCGCTTCATCGTGCTGGAACACGGGCGCCGCTACCAGGGTACGCCGGGGACCGCGGACTACCGGGTCATGGAATTCGAGCGCCTGGGGCGCCGGATCGAGCCGAACGAGGTGCGCGCCCTGCCGACGTCGACCAAGGCGCTGCCGACGCTGGCACTCGTCGCCGCCCGCGACCGCGTCGATCGCGCCGAGCTGTTCTGGCGCATTTCGGTGCCGGTCTCCGCAGCCGTGCTGACCCTGCTCGCGATACCGCTCGCGCGCGTGAATCCGCGCATGGGGCGCTCGTTCAACTTCTTCACGGCGATGTTCGTGTACATGCTCTACAGCAACTGCCTGAACATCGTGCAGAGCCTGATCGCCCAGGGTCGCATCGATTTCTGGGTGGGGCTCGCGTTGCCGCACGTCATCGCGCTCGTCGTGGTCGTCGTCCTGTTCCGCCACCAGCTCTCCATCGCCGGACTGTTCGCGCGCGTACCGCGCCCCGCGGCACCAGAGACGGCCTGACGATCCACCGATGAAAACGCTGCAGCGCTACATCGGCCGCGACATCCTGTTTTCGACGCTGCTGATCTTCGCCGCGTTGCTGGCGCTCTTCGCGTTCTTCGACCTGATCCACGAGCTCGGTGACGTCGGCCGGGACAACTACACGATCAGCGCGGCATTGCTCTACGTGGTGCTGAACCTGCCGTCGCGACTCTACGAGCTGTTCCCGGTCGCCGCGCTGATCGGCACCCTGTTCGCGCTCGCCCAGCTCGTCGCCAACTCCGAGTACACGGTGATGCGCGCTTCGGGGATGTCGATCGCCCAGGTCGTATGGGCGGTGCTGCGCGTAGGCATACCGCTGGCACTCGCGACCTTCCTCGCCGGCGAGTACGTCGCGCCGCCGGCCGAGCGCATCGCGCAGACCGTGCGCTCGGCAGCCCACGGGGAAAGTGCGCAGGTGGTCGCCCAGCAGTTCACCTCGGGCTTCTGGTTCAAGCAGGACCTGACGTTCGTCAACATCCGGACCGTGCTCGCGGACATGACGCTGCTCGGCGTGCGCATGTACGAGTTCGGCGACGACCTCCGCCTCAAGACCGTGAGGATCGCGCAGTCCGGAACCTTCATCGGCAACGGCAAGTGGAAGCTCGAGGAGGTCCGGACGACCCGGATCGGCGCCGACCGCACGCAGGTGACTTCGGAACCCACCTACGTCTGGAGGACCGTGCTGCGCCCGTCGATCCTCGACGTGTACCAGGTCGCCCCCGAGCGACTCGAACTCGGCGCGCTCTACGACAACATCCGGGTGCTCAGCAAGAACGCGCAGAAGACGTCCCGCTTCGAGATCGCATTCTGGAACAAGATCTTCTATCCGGTCGCCGTGCTGGTGATGATGATCCTCGCCCTGCCGTTCGCGCATTTCCAGCGCCGCCAGGGCGGCATCGGGTTCCGCATCTTCGCAGGGACGATGATCGGGCTCGCGTTCTTCCTGCTCGGCCGTCTGTTCTCGAACCTCGGCGTCCTCAACGACTGGCCTCCGATCTTTTCGGCGACATTTCCGCTCGCGTTCTTCACCACCATCGCATTCGCCATGATCTGGTGGGTCGAGCGGCGGTAGCCGGAATCAGGAACGACGGGCGAAAAAAAACCCCGCTCGGCGGCCGCCGGCGGGGTCTGTTGATGCGCGTCGCGGGGCGGTCAGGCGCCCGCGGCCGGCACGACGTTCGCGTACTTGTGCTGACGCTCGCCCTTGACGCGGAACGACACGGTGCCGTCCACCAGGGCGAACAGGGTGTGATCCTTGCCCACGCCGACGTTTTCGCCGGGATGGATCACCGTGCCGCGCTGGCGGACGATGATGCCGCCGGCCCGGATGGCTTCGCCGCCGTAAACCTTGACGCCGAGGCGCTTCGACTCCGAATCGCGACCGTTCCGCGAACTGCCGCCTGCCTTTTTGTGTGCCATGACGTATGCCCCTTAGCCCACGATCGCTTCGATCTTGAGCTCGGTGTAGTTCTGCCGGTGCCCTTGATGCTTCTGATAATGCTTGCGCCGGCGCATCTTGAAGATCCGGACCTTCTCGCCGCGACCATGCGCGACGACCGTGGCCTTGACGGTCGCGCCCGCGACCGTCGGCTGGCCGACGCGAACGCTCTCGCCCTCGCCGACCATCAGCACCTGATCCAGGACCACTTCCGCGCCCACGTCCGCTGGTATCTGTTCTACCTTGAGTTTTTCGCCGGGGGCAACCTTGTACTGCTTGCCGCCGGTTTTTACGACCGCGTACATGAGGAGACTCCTGTGGATTCGGTTTCACGTGCGCCAGACCCACCCGAACCTCGCGCGCGTGGCCCATCATCCCCGCCAATCGCGGGAAAGCTTTGGATTATAACGCGTTTCTCCAAAGCGCGACAAGCAGCCTGCCGGGCAGATGGCCATGCCCGGCCCGGGGCCCGTTCGGGACCGCAAGCGGGCCGGAGGTGCCCTCGCGCCTCCGGTAAAATATGGGCCCGTCGGGTATCGTGGCAGATGCAGCCGCGCCCCGACGCACCTGTGTCCTCTTCGATCCCTCGCGACCCCACGCTCTGCCTGGCTCCGTGACCGCCGAGTTCCTCAAGCCCGTCATCGGGGCCGACATGGCCGACGTCGATCGGGTATTGCGCGAGAGCCTGTCCTCGGACGTCGTTCTGATCCGGCGGGTCGCCGATTACATCATCGGCGGGGGCGGCAAGCGCCTGCGCCCTGCCCTGCTGCTGCTGGCAGCGCGCGCCTGCGGCTACGGCGGGCGCGATCACCACGTGCTGGCGGCGGTCGTGGAGATGATTCACACCGCGACGCTGCTGCACGACGACGTGGTCGACGAATCGCAGCTGCGGCGCGGCAATGCGACCGCCAACGCCGCGTTCGGCAACCCGGCTTCGGTCCTGGTCGGCGACTTCCTCTATTCGCGCGCCTTCCAGCTGATGGTGGGGGTCGACCGGATGCGCGTGCTCGAGATCGTCGCCGACGCGACCAACACCATCGCCGAAGGCGAGGTGATGCAGTTGATGCATGCGGGTGACGTCGAGCTCGACGAGCGCGCCTATCTGGCGGTCATCGAACGCAAGACGGCAAAGCTGTTCGAGGCGGCCGGCCGGCTCGGCGCAGTCCTCGGCGGCGCAACACCCGTCCACGAAGACGCGCTCGCGCGTTACGGCAGGCATCTGGGGGTCGCGTTCCAGATCATGGACGACGTCCTCGACTATTCGGGTCACTCTGCCGAGATCGGCAAGAACCTGGGCGACGACCTCGCCGAAGGCAAGATGACGCTGCCGCTGATCCGCGCGCTGGCGGTCGGCACGCCCGAGGAGGCGAAAATCATCCGCCACGCGGTTTCGGGCGGCGGACTCACCGATTTCGGACCCGTCGTCGCCGCCCTGGGGCGCAGCGGCGCCCTGGTCTACGCGCGCGAGCGTGCGGACGCCGAGGCCGCCACAGCGGCCGCCTGCCTCGAAGGTTTGCCGTCGACGTCGGCGTCTTCCACTCTGCTACAATTATCGACTTTCGCGGCGCAGCGTACGTACTGAAACGGCAGCTGCGGTTCCCGAAGTCCGCGAGCAGAAGGATGCGGGTGCAGCACTGCAGTGATCCGCAGCAGGCAGCAAACGGTCGGCGCACGCCGGCTGGAGTCGGATGCAATCGGGGTGTAGCTTAGCCTGGTAGAGCGCTACGTTCGGGACGTAGAGGCCGGAGGTTCGAATCCTCTCACCCCGACCAGTCATCCGATCCCGTCACGCTCGCCTGCACGCGCCCCACCAGCGCAGGCAATGCCGCGCGAACCGCGGCGCTCAGATCCTCGCCGCCGTCCGCTTCCCCCGCCTCCACGCCGAACAGCGTGAGCCGCGGCGGAAGCACGCCGAGGGCATGTCCGAGCGCCAGTGCCTCGGCGAGGCCGAAGCCGTGGCTCGACACGCGGCCGGTCTCCTGCATCGCGATCCGATCGAGGTCGAGGCGCCGGACCGTCCCTGGGGCTGCGCCGCTTCGGAACGCATCGATCAGCACCACCCGCGTCGCACCCTGCATCGCGGCAAGCAGCGCCAGGCCCGGGCGGTCCAGGCACGCGACCTCCACGCTGTCCGCGCGCGACCGGTACCAGGCACTCGCGCGAACGGCTTCCGCCGCAGCCCATCCGGCGCGGTCGTCGCCGGCCGGGGAGCCGATGCCCAGGATCCGCGTGGCCACCTTCATCGCCGGTCGACCTTCAGCCGCAGGAAATGGGTCGCGCAGGAGATGCAGGGGTCGTAGTTGCGGATCACCATCTCGCCGTGGCGCCGCAAATCGTCGTCGGGCCGATGGAGCCCGAAAGCCTCGAGCGAGGCCCTGAGGTCCTGCTCGATGCGCGCCTGGTTCTGGCTGGTCGGAGGAACGATGCGTGCGCGCAGGATGCGGCCCTGGTCGTCGGTTTCATACCGGTGCCAGAGCAGGCCGCGCGGCGCCTCGGTTGCACCGGCTCCGGTTCCCGCGCGCGGCGTCACCGGCACGGCCGGCGATTCGCAGGGGGCGTACCGCCCGAGGATCTCGATCGCCTCCACCAGCGCGAAGTGGATCTCGATCGCGCGTGCTACGACGCTGTGGAACATGTTGCGGCTCGGCACCCGGATGCCGGCCCCTTCCAGCGCCCGGCGCGTGCCCCCGGGCAGCGATCCATGGCAAAGATTCAGCCGCGCGAACGGCCCCACCAGGTAGGGCGATCCATGCAGCGATGCATGCAGCGCGGTCGAGTGCGGCACCTGGTGCTCGGCGAAGTGCGCCTCGTACTCCGACGCGGCGATGTCCAGGCCGTCGCTGGAGACGATCCGCCCGGAGTCCATCGGATACCGGGCC
>DATGDG010000058.1:0-2209 GCA_035311025.1 Casimicrobiaceae bacterium | reverse complement strand
CGCCGTCCCCGGACCCCGCCGGCGGACGGGGGCGACCCCGAGAACGCGCTGTCGCGCCGGGAGTTCTTCGCCGTCGTGGAGCTCTGGCTCGAATGGCTGCCCGTGAAGACCGCCCGGGTCTTCGTGATGCGCGAGGTCATGGAACCCGAAATCGACGAAATCTGTAAGGAACTGACGATCACCGCGAAGCATCTTTGGGTGATGCTCTGTCGCGCGCGGATGGCGCCGCCTCTCGCTCTCCGAGCGCGTCAAGCCGAGCCTCCACCTTCGCGCCTGCGACGCGTGTTTGCCCTTCGCCGCGCAACTCAGGCTGGTGCACGAAGCGCCTGGCCGCTAGCGACGGTGACCGCGCAGCGGAACCGGGAATTCACCGGAATCGCCGGATGCTGACGCTTTCGCTCAATGGGGTGCAAACCGAAGTGGCGCTGGAAACGGGCTCGATCGCGGACCTGGTCGCGGTTCTCGGGCTTGCCGGCAAGCGCATCGCGGTCGAGAAGAACGGCGAGATCGTCCCTCGCAGCCGCTATGCGGCCACGCCGATCGCGCGCGGCGACCGGCTGGAGATCGTCGGTGCTGTCGGCGGTGGCTGACCCGTCGCGGTAAAATGGCGTCCATGAACGCTCCCACCACCCCCTCGTCGCTGGTCGACCCGCTGGTGATCGCCGGAACGTCGTACCGGTCTCGCCTGCTTGTCGGAACCGGAAAGTACCGCGATTTCAACGAGACCCGCGATGCGATCGTCGCCTCCGGCGCCGAGATCGTCACCGTCGCGATCCGCAGGACCAACCTCGGGCAGAACGCGAACGAGCCGTCGCTGCTCGATGCATTGCCGCCCTCGGAATTCACCTACCTTCCCAACAGCGCGGGCTGCTACACCGCCGACGAGGCCGTGCGCACGCTGCGTCTGGGACGCGAGCTTCTCGACGGCCACAAGCTGTGCAAGCTCGAAGTCCTCGGCGATTCGGCTTCGCTGTTCCCCAATGTCCGCGAGACCCTCGTGGCCGCCGAGAAGCTGGTCGCGGAGGGCTTCGACGTCATGGTCTACACGTCGGACGACCCGATCGTCGCGCGCGAACTCGAGCAGATCGGCTGCGTCGCGATCATGCCACTCGCCTCGCTGATCGGGTCGGGCATGGGCATCCTCAATCCATGGAACCTGCGTCTGATCCTCGATCAGGCAAAGGTCCCGGTGCTCGTCGATGCCGGCGTCGGGACGGCATCCGACGCGTCGATCGCGATGGAACTCGGCTGCGCGGGCGTGCTGATGAACACCGCGATCGCCAAGGCGCGCGAGCCGGTCCGGATGGCGCGCGCGATGCGTCTCGCCGTCGAGGCCGGACGCGAGGCTTTCCTCGCCGGTCGCATGCCCCGCAGGTATTACGAGGCGAGCCCCAGTTCCCCGACGTCGGGCCTGATCGGCTCCTGACCGACCTCCCCGCGCGCAGGGCACGGCATTCGCGCGCGGATCGACGATGCATCCAGGTGAAGGCGCCCGGCAACGGTGAAGCGCGGGACGGGCAGGCGCCCCGCCGCGCGATCAGGAGCTTCGTGCTGCGCCAGGGGCGCATGTCGCCCGCGCAGCAGCGCGCGTGTTACGAGCTGCTGCCGCGCTACGGCGTCGAACCCGCGGCGCCACTGGATCTCGAGCGCATCTTCGGCCGCCGCGCGCCGGTGGTCCTGGAAATCGGATTCGGCATGGGCGAGACGACTGCCGCGATCGCGGCCGCGCAACCTGACCGCGATTTCCTCGGCGTGGAGATGCATCTGCCGGGCGTCGGCGCGCTGCTGCGCCGAATTCATGCGCAAGGACTCGCCAACCTGCGAGTGCTGCGTCACGACGCCGTCGATGTCATCGCCACGATGATCCCGCCCGCGGCGCTGGCCGGCATACACGTGTTCTTCCCCGACCCCTGGCCCAAGAAGCGGCACCACAAGCGACGCCTGCTGCAGCCCGCGTTCGTGCACGAGCTCGCGCTGCGTCTCGCGCCGGGCGGCTACCTGCACGCGGCGACCGACTGGGACGACTATGCGCAGGAGATCCTCGCCACGCTCGCGGCCGAGCCCCTGCTCGAGAACACCGCGACGGATTTCGCGCCGCGGCCCGCCTACCGGCCGCTGACCAAGTTCGAGGCGCGCGGACTGCGCCTCGGCCATGGCGTGCACGACCTCCTGTTCCGCCGCCGCTGAGCGGGAAAGGCGGGGTCCGTCC
>DATGDG010000057.1:0-7490 GCA_035311025.1 Casimicrobiaceae bacterium | reverse complement strand
GCTGAACGACGTCAGCAGGTGGACGTTGGGGCCGTAGACGACGATCTCGAATTTCGCCTCGGTCAGGACTTCGCGCATGTTGGAGGCGAGGATCAGGGCGCGCTTGAAGTCGGCCTGGTTGCCGTTCGCCTGGATGACGATCCCCTCCGACACGCGACTGCCGGCCGCAACTGCAGAGGTGGCGAGACCGAACGTCAGCAGTACGAAAAGCATCACTTGCTTCATCAAGTCCTCCACGACGGCCGGATGGAACCGGCAGAAAGGGTCCGGCCCTGGCTACGAGCGCAGCGGCGCGGGCGCCGCCGCACGCTGGGCCGGAATGCGGACTGGCGCTTCTCGCAGGACCAAGCAATTGCCGGCAACAGATACTACCTGCACGATCGAGGAAACATCCAGCCTCGCCGCCTATTTCGTGTCGGGCGGAAAGGACGGCGCGCCGGCGGCAGCGCGCGGGCGCTGAGCGCCAGGTCCGAGAGGCTCGCCACTCCTCGCGTCGCCGGACCGGACGCCGGCCGGGCCGGATGCGAAGATCGCGTCGGCCATCTGGCGCCAGTCGAACGCGGCCATGCTGGTGAACCCGATCGACCCGCCCTGGGCAAGGTCGGCGATCCAGTCCTCGGCCTGCGCCGTGGCCAGCGTGATGCGCGGTTCGACGCCGCCTTCGCGCAGCGTGGCCGCGACTTCGCGCATCTCCGCGGCGCGGCGGCGCCCGTGCACGACGATGCGGCTGATCAGGTAATCCGCGCGAGCGCCCCACTTCATTTCGGGAAACGTCTCCTCGAGCGAGGCCAGCACCCGGTCCTCGACTCCGTAGCTGCGCGCGGCGAGCAGGCATTCGAGGACCAGCGCCTCCAGTCCCTTCACCATCACGCTGCGGCACATCTTGATCGCCGAGGCTTCCCCGACGTGGTCCGCGACGACGTCGAGCTTCATGCCGGCAGGTGCGAGCAGTGCGGCGAGTTTCCCTGCGGAAGTGCCGCCCAGCAGGATCGGCACCGCAATTCCGTACGGAGGGACGGGCGCCATCACCGCGGCATCGATGTAGGCTGCGCCGGTGGCCTCGACGATCGCGGCGCTGTCCTGCTTGGTTCGCGGCGACACCGAATTGACGTCGACGAAATACGCGCCGGCCCGAAGGGCGGGCGCGGCCGCCCGCGCGACGTCGGTCGACGAGGCGGCCGTCACGGCGGAAATGACGATGCGCGCGCCGTCGACCGCCGCGGCCGTCGATCGGGCAGTCGCGACGCCGCACTCCTGCGCCGCGGCGCGGACCATGTCGCGGCTGCGGCGATCGGGGGCGTCGAGCAAGAGGTCGTAGGTGACCACGTCGAAGCGCTTCGACGCGGCAAGCCCCGCGCCGAATATCCGGCCCGCTTCGCCGAAGCCGATCAGGGCGAGGCGTCGTTCATCGGTCGGCATCGGGCACTCCCCGAAGGCTTCGAAATCGGCAGTCCCGCACGTGCTCCGGAGTGCGCACGACGCTCATTTCGACGCGGAATCCGGTTTGCGGTCCCAATTGAGGTCCTTGGCTTCGCGGCCGGCAACCGAGTAGAGCGCGCCCGGCGCATTGCGCGTCTTCTGGAAGGCTTCCAGCGTCTCGCCGCGCATCGCCGCATAGATGTGGAGATTGGACACGCCGACGACCGCGCCGAGCTTCTCGAGCATGAAGAAGATGACCCCGTAATGGATCATGCCCCGCCAGTCCCGCCGGCGCACGAGGTCGCGCTCCTCGGCGGTCAGCTTCGCGTCCTCGAATGCGCCTTCAGGGTCGTCGAGGAACCGGCGGCGGTGCTCGGGGCGGATCATCGCGTGCAGGAACTTGTTGAGGCGGTAGGCCTTGCGGCTTCGTGCATGCGTGAACGGGTAGGTGCCCGCAAGATCCTCCGCACCGTGCAACTGGTGGCCGATGTGCTCGCGCTGCCTTGCCGCGATCCCGGCGGCCAGTTCCGCCGGCAGTGCGTCCGCCTCGTTCTCGTAGATCGCGGTCGCGATCCCGGCCATCGACGGCAGGTAATAGGTCTGGTGGATCTTGCGCACGTTGGCGGAGAGCGCGCCGCGCATGACCAGCCACATGATCACCTCGGCACCTTCGAGACCGCCGAGGCGGGCGTAGTCGGCGTGGGTCAGCCCGGTCAGCGCGACCGGATCGTTTTCGATCAGGTCGAGGAACCGGTGATCCCATTCGGTGTTGTTGAACCCGGCGCGTTCGCCGTGGACCTGATGCGACAGCCCGCCGGTCGCGACGACGACCACGCCGAGGTCCTCGGGATAGCTTTCGATCGCGCGGCGCAGCGCCTGTCCCAGCCGGTAGCAGCGTGCGGCAGAGGGGACTGGAAACTGCAGGACGCCCACTTCCAGTGGAATGATCGCCGCCGGCCAGTCGGGCTCGTGCGGCCACAGCATCGACAACGGCGAGAAGCAGCCGTGGTCGAGAGGGCGATCCTGGAAGAACGACATGTCGAACTCGTCGGCAACGAGCGATGCGCCGATGTGCTGCGCCAGCGCCGAATGCCCTCGCACGGACGGCAGCGCGCGCGCGCCGCCGCCTTCGTCGGCCACCTCGTAGCGTTCGTCGATGCCCAGCGCGAACACCGGGTAGTGGTCGAAGAAGAACGACGTGACGTGGTCGTTGTAGATGAGGAGCAGCACGTCGGGCTTGCGCTCGGCCAGCCACGCCTGGATCGGCCGGAAAGCTTCGAAGATCGGCGCCCACACCGGGTCGTCCTGCTTGTTCCGGTCGAGCGCGAAGCCGATTGTCGGTGTATGGGAGGATGCGATGCCGCCTAGGATTCTCGCCATGGATCTTTCGCCGGGAGGGCCGGGAGTGGTGTGGGTTCCGGGTGGGGCACTGCGCGACGGCAGCTGACGAATGATGGCGGTTCCGCACCCTGCGCGCGGCAGATGTGCCTATTATCGGCGCCGGTTGGGGAGGCCGTCCATTCAAAGCCGGCAGATCCGCATCGATTCGGGTTATCGCGCCGAATGCGCCCCCCGTTGCACTGCAACATGATCGGTCGGTCCAGCCGATAACCAGATTCGATGTCGGTTCGAACGGTTAGAATGCCCGCGCCCGGGCGATCGTTGCTAAATTCGGCCCCAGGCAAGGCGAACCGACACTGGAGGAAAAATGCGCATTGGCCCAATGGCCGGCTTTCGATCGATGCTCGGCATTGCGATGCTCGCCGCAGCGACGACCGCGCTCGCCCAGAGCTATCCGACGCGGCCGATCAAGCTCGTGGTGGGATTCGGCCCCGGAGGCGTTGCCGACGTCACCGCGCGCGTGGTGGGGCAGAAGCTCGGCGCGATCCTCGGCCAGACCATCGTCGTCGAGAACAAGCCAACCGCGGGCGGCATCGTCGCGGCCGAAAGCGTTGCGAAGGCGCCGCCCGACGGCTACACGCTGCTGCTGATGACCAACGGCAATGCCGTCAGCGCCTCGCTGTTCAAGTCGCTGCCCTACGACATCCGGAAGGATTTCGCGCCGGTGTCGACGCTCGGGTTCTTCGACGTGGCCATCGTCGCGGGCCGCGATTCGAAGATCGGCTCGGTGGCCGACGTGCTGGCGTATGCGAAGGCCCATCCGGGCAAGCTCAACATCGGCACGATCAACGTCGGCAGCACGCAGAATCTCTCGGCGGAGCTGTTCAAGTCGATGACCGGCGTGAACGCGACGGTGGTCCCGTTCAAGGGCAGCCCGGCGGTCATCGAGGCACTCGCCCGCAACGACGTCCAGGTCGGCTTCGAGATGCTCGCGCCGATCATGCCGCAGGCGAAGGCCGGCAACGTGAAGATCCTCGCAGTCGCGGCCGACCAGCGCTATCCGGGACTGCCCGAAGTGCCAACCGTGGCCCAGGCCGGCGTGCCCGGATACTCGGCAACGTCGTGGAATGCGATCGCTGCTCCGGCAAGGACGCCGCCCGCGGTCATCGAGCGCCTGAACCGGGCGATCAACCAGGCGCTCGCCGAGCCCGAGGTCAAGGAAAAGCTCGCCGTTCAGGGTGTCGTCGCCCGCGGCAGCACGCCTGCGCAGATGGGCAAGCTGGTCGACGGCGACATCGAGAAGTGGCGCAAGGTGATCGAGGACGCGAAGATTCCGCGCCAGTAGTCTCAACGATCGAGATCCGAGGCGATCGCCCGGATCTCGTCCATCAGCAGCGTCGCGCCGGGGGACGGGACGCTGGCGCTGCGCCGCGTGAGGCCGATCAGGCGCGAGGTCTCGGGCAGCGCGATCGACAGGGCCTTCAGCAGTCCGGCGCGGAATTCGTGATCGAGCTGGCGCGCCGAGATCGCCGTCACGAGATCGCTTTCGAGCAGCACGCCCCGCAGCACGGCGAGGTCGCTGGTCTCCACCCGGACGTCCGGCGTGCTGATGCGACGCCGCGCGAACAGCGCCTCGACCAGGTCGCGCGTCGGCGTCCCCGGACGCGGCAGCACCCACGCTTCGCGGGCGACGGCCCGCAGCGTCGTGCGAGGCTTGTCGAACAGCGGGTGGTCCGCGCGAGCCACGATCGCGAGCGCCTCCGCGAGCAGCGGCTCGCCGACCAGGTCGGTCGCGTATTCAGGCGGCCGGAGCGCGCCGAGGATGAAGTCGACGTCCCCCGAACGCAGCGCTGCGACCAGGGTCGCGAACGGTCCTTCGACCGTCGCGACGCGAAGCCCCGGGTGGCGGGACACCACCCGGGCGATCGCCCGCGGCAGGATCAGCGTGCGGCCGAGCGGCAGGGCGCCGACGGTGACGGTTCCCTGGGTATTTCCGCGCAGCGACGCGATCTCGTCCTGCGCGTGGCGCAGTTCGGCGAGCGCCCGCTTGACGTGCAGCGCCAGGACCTCGCCGTGGACGCTCGGCAGCATGCCCTTGGGCGTGCGCTCGAAAAGCCGCAGCCCCAGGCTCGCTTCAAGCTCGCGCACGGCGGCGCTGACCGCCGGCTGGGTGATCCCGAACTGGTCGGCCACCGTGGGCATGTGGTGCAGCTCGGTCAGCGCGATGAACGCACGCAGCCTCTGCTCGCTTACCTGCATCGAGAACACCGGGGCACCGCGGATCATTGCCGCTGAACCGGGCATTCGTGCGAGCTCGCGCCGGGCCTGGTCGAGCTCCTCGCTTGCGCGCTTGGCACGGAGCAGCAGCGGTTCGCCGTAGTGGGTGATAAGCATGCCCTTGCTGCGGCGCTCGAAGAGGGGAACGCCGAGCTCGCTCTCGAGCGCGTGAATCGAGCGGGTGATCGCCGATTGCGCACGGAACAGCGAAACCGAGGCCCGGGTCGCACTTCCCTGGTCGGCGACGGCCAGGAACACCCGAAGGTGGCGCAATCCGATGGTCATGGCTCGTCGCTGCGCGCGGTCGTCGGTGCGGCGATCGCCGGCGTAGATGCAGGTCCGGCGCAATCCCGATAAGCAAATTCGATGTACGCGGAACCCGAATGCAGTGGCGATGTCCCCGTCCGGCGGCCAGAATCGCGGCAGAGCGATCGCCGCGAGGAACGGCGGCACCGCACACCAGACCGCTTGGCCCTGGGAGGGGGCGTTCCAATGAATCGACGCGAATACATGCAGGGCATTGCCGGCCTCGTCGGGGCTGCCGCGCTGACCCGGTACGCCGAGGCGGCGGAGGGCTCGCAGCCGCCAATGATCGCAGGCCCGGACCCGGACACCAAGACGCCGACGTACAAGGCGCCCAAGGGCGCCGTCGACAGCCACTGCCACATCTTCGGTCCGCAGTCGCTGTACCCCTATGTCGCGAAGCGCAGCTACACGCCGCCGGAAGCTCCACTGTCCAAGTTCCGCGAGCTGCACCAGAAGATCGGCATCGAGCGCGCGGTGATCGTCAACCCGACCGTGCACGGTTTCGACAACAGGCCGGTGACCGATGCGATCGCGCAGAGCAACGGCAACTACCGCGGCCTCGCCAACGTCAACGACAAGACGACCGACCACGAGCTCGAGGACCTCGCCCGGGCCGGGGTCAAGGGATGCCGCTTCATCTTCATCCAGCGGCTCAAGGCGACGCCCGACATGACGGTCTTCGACAAGACGGTGCAGCGGATCGGGCACCTCGGCTGGCACGTCGACCTGTACCTGCAGGCGACGGCGCTGGAGGCGTGGGAGCCCAGGCTGCGCGCGCTCCCGGTCGACTACGTGCTCGATCACATGGCGCTGGTGAACGCGGCGGAAGGGCTCGAGCAGCCGGGCTTCAAGAAGCTGCTGGCGCTGCTGGCGAGCGATCACAAGTGCCACGTCAAGATCACCGGGCCCGAGCGGATCTCCAGGACGGGTCCTCCGTTCCACGATGCGATCCCGTTCGCCAGGAAGATCATCGAGACCGCCCCCGATCGCGTCATCTGGGGCAGCGACTGGCCGCATCCGAACGTCAAGTACATGCCCAACGACGGGGACCTCGTCGACCTGATTCCGCAATATGCGCCGGACCCGGCGCTACGGCAGAAGCTGCTGGTCGACAACCCGGAGCGGCTGTTCGGGTTCGCCAAGGTATGAGTCGATCAACCATGAAGGATTCCATGAGCATCACCCCATTCAGACGTGGCCTTGCGGCCGTCGCCGCGGTCCTGGCGCTGCTGCCGCTGTCGGCCCGGGCCGACAGCTATCCGGACAAGCCGATCCACATGGTCGTCCCCTTCGCCGCCGGTGGCGCGGTCGACGTCGTCGCCCGCATCGTCGGCCAGGCGCTGTCCGAGCGCGTGAAGCAGCCGGTGATCGTCGAGAACAAGCCCGGTGCGAGCTCCAACATCGGCATGGGCTTCGTCGCCAAGGCGGCGCCCGATGGCTACACGCTGCTGATGGCCTCCAACGGCATTGCGACCAACAATGCGCTGTTCCCCGACCTGGCTTTCAACGGCCGCAAGGATTTCGCGCCGGTCGCACGCGTCGGCTACGCGCCGCTGGTCTTCGTCGTTCCGGAGCAGTCGCCGGACAAGACTCTCGCGGCATTGATCGCCGACGCCAAGGCTCACCCGGGCAAGCTCGCCTTCGGTTCGGCCGGGAACGGCACCTCCGGGCACCTCGCCGGCGAGCTGTTCAAGAGCGCGGCCGGAATCGACGTGCTGCACGTCCCGTACAAGGGCGGTTCCCCGGCGATCACCGATCTGCTCGGGCAGCGCCTGTCGTTCATGCCGATCAATCCGATCGAAGTGCTGGGCCACATCAAGGCCGGGCGTCTGCGGGCGCTGGCGGTCGCGAGCGACAAGCGCCTGCCCTACCTGCCCGACGTGCCGACGGCGGCGGAGGCGGGCCTGCCCGGATTCCAGGCGACCGTGTGGTGGGGCGTCGTTGCGCCTGCCAGGACGCCCGCCGCGGTGGTGGCGCAGCTGAACGCCGCGATCAATCAGGCGCTCGCCGATCCGGCGGTCGCGAAGCGCCTCCAGGATGCGGGTGTGGTCATCACGCCCCAGACCCCGGCCCAGTTCGGTGAGTTCATCGGAACCGAAACCGAGCTGTGGTCGCGCGTCGTCAAGTCGGCGGGCATCACGGCCAAT
>DATGDG010000056.1:0-14500 GCA_035311025.1 Casimicrobiaceae bacterium | reverse complement strand
GAGGGCTTCATCCGCCCCGACACCGACGATCCCACCGGCTACGAAACCGCGCTCGAGGGACCGTTCGGCGACCACACCGGCTACTACAACGAGACCGAGCGCTTCCCGGTGCTCACGATCGAGCGCATCACATTGCGTCGTGACCCGATCTACCACTCGACGTACACCGGCAAGCCGCCGGACGAGCCGGCGGTGCTCGGCGTCGCGCTGAACGAGGTGTTCGTTCCGCTGCTGCAGCGCCAATATCCGGAGATCGTCGACTTCTACCTTCCTCCCGAAGGCTGCAGCTACCGCCTTGCCGTCGTCGCGATGAGGAAGCAGTACGCGGGGCATGCCAAGCGCGTGATGTTCGGCGTCTGGAGCTTCCTGCGCCAGTTCATGTACACGAAGATGATCGTCGTCACCGACGACGACGTGAACATCCGCGACTGGAAGGACGTGATCTGGGCGCTGACCACGCGCGTCGATCCGGCGCGCGACACGCTGATCGTGCCCAACACCCCGATCGACTATCTCGACTTCGCCTCGCCGGTCGCAGGGCTCGGCAGCAAGCTCGGCATCGACGCGACCAACAAGTGGCCCGGCGAGACCACGCGCGCGTGGGGACGCCCGATCGCCATGGATGCTGCCGTCGAGGCGCGGGTCGACGCGATCTGGAAGACGCTCGGGCTCTGACGCCACGGACCATGCGCGCGTACGGGCCGGCGCCGCGGCCGGTTTTCCGGTGCCGGGCGGCGACTACCGGCGACGCAGCGCGCTCACCAGCCGGAAGGCGACAAGCCCGATCGACAGGGTGCGAGCGACCGGACCCAGACGGCGCGCCCCGAAGATCAGGATGGCGAGCCGGAGCACGCGCGCGAACATCGGATGCATCCGGCCGAGGCGCCCGGCTTCGGGGTGGGGCTCGAACGTGTCGCGGAGATCGCGCACGGCGACCGCAAGGTCGATGCGCTCGAGATCGGTCCGGGCGACGAGCAGCGCCTTGCGTGCAGCCAGATCGTCGAGCGCGCTCATGATCCGGCCGGGGGATCGCCGTCGCGATGGCTGCGCAGCCATTCGACATCCTTGCGCAGCGCATCGAGCGACGCGGCGAACGGTGCAGGCGCCGCCCTGCGCAGCGCCGACTGGCGCATCAGCGCCGCGATGCCGACGACCGCGTAGACCAGCGCAACGACGACGATCGCCTCGTAGCGATGACTGTCCCAGAACCAGGCGATGATGCCGAAGGTCGCGACGATCGCGGCGAAGCCGAACGCGACGGCGGCGACGGCGATCAGCCCGACCGATGCCTTCAGCCGCTCGCGCTCTTCGGCGAATTCGACGCTGGCGAGTTCGATGCGCGTTCGCAGCAGCGAAACGACCGACGCCGACAGCCGCGCCGCGAACTTCCCGACCCCGCCCTCCAGGACGGACATGAAGATGCGACGATCAGCGCCGGTTCATCAGCAGGCCGGCGACGAAGCCGACTGCAGCGGCCGCGCCGATCGCCCACCAGGGATTGTCGTGCACGTAGTCGTCGGTGACGCGCGCGGCGTCCTTGGCGCGGTCGACCGCCTCGCCCTGCAGTTCCTGAAGGCGCAGCTTGGCGGCGAGCAGTTTCGCCTCGACCTGCGCGCGCAGGTCCTTCGCGCGCTCGCCGCTTTCGTTGCCGGCGCGCTTCAGAAGATCCTCGGCGTCGGAAAGCATCGCGGAGAAATCATCGAGGAGCGATTCGCGGGAGATGGTCATGCTCGACTCCTTCTGATGGTGGACCGGTTTGCGGCGTCTTCCGCGCGGGCGGCCCAGGGCGCGGTTTGACCCATTATAGCGGTGGCGCACGGGGTTCGGGCAAAGTGCGCCATGCGGTGCCCTCGCTTGCGCCGCCCCGCGAAGCGTGCTGTCATGCGGGGAAGTTCCACTCCCGATGGAATGTCGCGATGAGCAAACTTCGTCTGCCCGCCTTCGATCCGCAGTCCGTCGCCGAGACCCGCGGATCGGGTTATCCGGAGCCGTTCCGCTCGAGGATGGGGGATCGGGGCAAGCGGCGCCTTGGCGACGCCTGCGGCCTCACGCGCTTCGGCGTGAACCTGGTGACGTTGGGTCCGGGCGGCCAGTCCGCATTGCGGCACTGGCACACGCTGGAGGACGAGTTCGTCTACGTCCTCGATGGCGAAGTCGTGCTGGTGACCGATGCCGGCGAGCAGGTACTGCGCCGGGGAGACTGCGCCGGGTACCCCGCAGGCAAGCGCGATGCGCACCATTTCATCAATCGCAGCGAGGTCGAGGCGCGCTACCTGGAGATCGGCAGCAGGATCGAAGGCGACAACGCGTTCTATCCGGACGACGACCTGATGTGGGGGGCGGACGAGAACGGCGAGTTCGCCGCCCACAAGGACGGCCGTAGGTACTGAGGCGTCGACGGTCCGGGCTGACGGCTTGATTCGGGTACGTGCTTCCCCAATCTAGCATCAGGGAACGGGCGCCGACGCGCGGCGCGGATGGCATCACGGAGATTTCGATGGCCGACTTTCCCGCACCGGTTGCCCCCGCGGACTCGACGCCGCCCGGGGCGTCGCGGCCGCTGCCGATCAACGCGGCGCTGCTGGTCTACGCGCTGTTCGCGATCGCCGCACTGATCGGCGTCGCCTCCCACGGCTTTCCGCTGTTCGCGCCGCTGATGGGCGTGGTCGGCATCGTCGCGATCATCATTGCCCACGTGAAGCGCGACGAGGCGGCGGGCAGCTGGCTCGCATCCCACTTCACCTGGCAGATCCGCACGTTCTGGTGGTCGCTGGTGTGGGCGATGCTCGGCGCACTGGTCTTCGTCACGCTGGGGCTGATCCTCATCGGCATCCCGATCGCTTTCGCGATCTGGGCCGCCGACACGATCTGGGTGATCTACCGCGTCGTGCGCGGCTACCTGCTGTTCCACGAGAGCCGGCCACTGCCGGGGATCTAGCGTGGACGTTCAGTGCCGCAGGGCCGGATCGAAGCTCCCGCCGTTGTCGTAGACCCACTGCACGAGGTAGTCGAGCGCCGGCGCGGCGCGACCGGCGGCGGGATCGTTGACCAGCGCAACGACCGAGAACCAGCGGCCCGAGCGGTCGATCACGTAGCCGGCGATCGCGCGCACGTCGTCGAGCGTTCCGGTCTTGAGCAGCGCCTGCCCGGCGACGCCGTCCTCCTGGAATCGCTGCTTGAGGGTGCCGTCGGTTGCAGCGACCGGCAGCGAGCTCGCGAACTCGTCGCGGACCCGGCTGCGGCTCGCCGCCACGAGCAGCGCGTTGAGCCCGCGCGCGCTCGTGCGCTCGCGGCGCGACAGCCCCGATCCATTCTCGAGCACCAGGCCCGGCATCGCGAGCTTGTGCGCGGCGAGGAAGCGACGGACGACCGCCGCGGCGCCGGCCGGCGTCGCCGGCGGCGGCCCCGCCGTCGTCGCGAGGGTCAGGAAGATCTGGCGTGCCATCACGTTGTTCGACAGCTTGTTGACGTCGCGCACGATGTCGTAGAGCGGCGGCGACTCGAGGGTCGCGAACGGCGTGGCGCCTGGCGGGACGCGCCCCTCCTTCACACCTCCGTCGAAGCGTCCGCCCGCCTCGCGGAAATACGCGTCGAACATCCCCTGCACGTAGTGCACGTGGTCGAGCACCGAGACCCACCAGTCGCGCTCGCCGCAGCCGGCCGAATAGGTCCCGGCGAAGCGCAGTGACGCGCGATCGCCGTGGTCGTCGAACGAAGGCTGCATCGCGGCGCGCCAGTCGCCGCAGCCGTCGGTGTCGACGAGGGCCGGGGCCCGTCGCAGCGTGACCTCGGGCAGTGGCGGGTCGATCGAAACTTCGACCTTCGCGGACGCCGGGTCCGGGACGAAGCTCAGGTGGATCGCCTTGAAGTTGACGAGCAGCGCATCGGGACCGACGTTGTAGGGCGTGCGCGGCTCGTGATCGAAGGCACCGGGGTCGTAGCGCGGCAGCGCGAAGTCACTGCGGTCGAGAACGAGGTCGCCGTCGATCGCATCGAGGCCCTTGTCGCGCAGTGCCGCGATGAACGCCTGCCACTGCTCCTTGGTGATCTTGGGATCGCCGTGGCCCTTCAGGATCAGGTCCCCGTGCAGCACGCCGTGCGTGAGCGGCCCGCCGAGGTATGCCTCGGTCTTCCAGCGGTAATCGCGTCCCAAGAGCTCCAGCGCAGCGTACGTGGTGACGAGCTTCATCACCGACGCGGGGTTGCGCGGCCGGTCGGGATCGTAGACGAACACCGGCCGCCGCTTCGACGTGTCCTGCACGACGATCGACACGTGGGTCATCGGAATGCCCGCGTCCAGGAATGCGCGCCGGATCTCGCGCGGCAGCGCCGCCTGCGCCGTGTGCGCCGCGACTGCGCAGAGGATCGCGGCGACGGTGGCTGCCCGGGAGAGCGCGGGTCGCGTCATCCGAGGTCGAGGATCGCGAGCGTGCGCTCGACGAGCAACGCGAAATCCGCGTCGTCGACGACGTAGGGTGGCATGAAGTAGACGCTGTTGCCGGTCGGCCGCAGCACCAGCTCCCGCGCCAGCGCCTCGGCGGCGAAGGCTCGCGCGAAGCCGGGACCTGCAGCGTCCACGTCGAACGCAATGATCATGCCGCACTGGCGGAAGTTGCGCACGCGCGGGTGCCCGGCGATCGGCTGCGCGATCCGGCCCCAGCGCAGCGCCTTGCCGCGGTTCGCGGCGATGACGTCGTCGTCGCGGAAGATGTCGAGCACCGCCAGCGCGGCGCGGCAGGCCAGCGCATTGCCCGTGTACGAATGCGAGTGCAGGAAGCCCTGCGAGAATTCGTCGGCGTAGAACGCCCGGTAGACCTCGTTTGTCGTGAGCACGCAGGACAGCGGCAGATAGCCGCCGGTGATGCCCTTGGACAGGCACAGGAAGTCCGGCGTGATCGCCGCCTGCTCGCAGGCGAAGAAGCTGCCGGTTCGGCCGAATCCCGTCATGATCTCGTCGGCGATCAGGTGGACACCGTGGCTCGCCGTCAGGTCGCGGGCGCGTGCGAGGTAGCGCGGCGCGTACATCGCCATGCCGGCGGCGCCCTGCACCAGCGGCTCGACGATCAGCGCCGCCGTGCTCGCGTGATGGCGCGCGAGGAAGGCCGCGAGCGCTTCGATCGCGTCGTCGACGGCCGCGGCGGCGCCGTCGCGATCGCGCGCCGCAGGCGAGGGCAGCACCGGGTGCTCGCGCAGCAGCGGCGCGTAGGCCTCGCGGAAAAGCGCGACGTCGGTCACCGAGAGCGCGCCCACCGTCTCCCCGTGGTAGCCGCCCGCGAGCCGCGCGTAGCGCGTCTTGCCGGCGGCGCCCTGCCGCTTCCAGTAGTGGAAGCTCATCTTGAGCGCGATCTCGGTCGCCGACGCGCCGTCCGAGGCGTAGAACGCGTGCGACAGCCCTTCCGGGGCGAGCGCGGACAGCCGTTCCGAAAGCTCGATCACCGGCCGGTGGGTGAAGCCCGCCAGCATCACGTGCTCGAGCTCGGCAAGCTGGGCCACCAGCGCCGCATTGATCCGCGGGTTGGCGTGGCCGAACAGGTTGACCCACCATGAGCCGACCGCGTCGAGATAGCGACGTCCGTCGAAGTCGTAGAGCCAGGCTCCCGATGCGCGCGCGATCGCGACCGGCGGCGCCTCCTCGTGCTGCTTCATCTGCGTGCACGGGTGCCAGACGGCGTCGCGGCTGCGCAGCGCCCAGTCGCGGGTCGATGTCATGACGCCCGTTCGAAGCCCGCGTGCATCCGGCGAACGGCAGCGACCAGTTCGCGCGAAATCCCGGGTTCGCGCACCGAATGCCCGGCGTCCGGGACGATGATGCACTCGGCCCCGGGCCATGCGCGGGCCAGTGCGAGGGCGCTGACCGGCGGGCAGACGACGTCGTAGCGACCCTGGACGATCGTGCAGGGAAGGTGCGAGATCCGCGCAACGTTGCCGATGATCTGGCCCGGCGCGAGGAATGCGTCGTTGACGAAGTAGTGCGCCTCGATGCGCGCGATTGCGAGTGCCGCGGCGTCGTCGCCGGCGCGTGCGACGTCAGGCCCGGGGATGAGCGTCGAGCACGCGCGCTCGTAGCGGTCCCAGGCATGCGCGGCGGGCATGTGCACGGCCGGATCCGGGTCGGTGAGCCGCCGGTGGTAGCCTGCGAGCAGGTCGCCGCGCTCCGCCGGCGGCAAAAAGTGCGCGAAATCGTTCCAGGCTTCCGGGAAGAAATGGCGCATGCCCGCGATGAACCACCGGATTTCCTCGCGCGAGGCGAGGAACACCCCGCGCAGGACCAGTCCCAGCACGCGATCGGAATGGGCCTCGGCGTAGGCGAGTGCGAGCGTCGAACCCCAGGATCCGCCGAACAGCGCCCAGCGCTCGATCCCGAGGTGGCTGCGCAGGCGTTCGATGTCGTCGACCAGCTGTGCGGTCGTGTTGTCCGCGATCTCGGCGGTCGGCGTCGACCGCCCCGCGCCGCGCTGGTCGTAGAGCACGATGCGCCAGTGCGCAGGATCGTAGAAACGCCTGTGGTGCGGCAGGCTTCCGCCGCCGGGCCCGCCGTGCACGAACAGGATCGGCGCGCCGGAGGGGTTGCCGCAGGTCTCCCAGTACATCGTGTGCCGCGGATCGAGCGCGAGCATGCCGCTCGCGTCGGGCATGCATTCCGGATGGAGACCCGACTCGGGCGACGGGACGCGGGTGGAATCGATCATCGACCGTATGATCGCATTTCGGGTCGATCGGTTCGGCGTTGCGCGATCCAGCGCGTGCCGATGCAGCGGGTTCGGCGGTGTCGCGACCTCGCCGGGAGCGGCGAGGGCCGCGCGGACCGCAGCCGTGGCCGCGGCCCGCGATGCGAAGAGCGGCTTAGCCGCGCCCCTTGAACGGCACGATCTTCTGGCGCTGCTCGCCCAGCCCGGCGATGCCGCAGGTGACGATGTCGCCGGGCTTGAGCCAGCCTTTCGGCTCCTTCATGCCCAGCGCCACGCCCGGCGGCGTGCCGGTCGTGATCACGTCGCCCGGTAGCAGCGTCATGTAGCGCGAGACGTCGGCGACGAGATCGGCGACGCCGAAGATCATCGTGCGGGTGTTGCCGCGCTGCCGCGGCTGGCCGTTGACGTCGAGCCACATGTCGAGGTTCTGGGGGTCCTTGATCTCGTCGGTCGTCACCAGCCAGGGACCGATCGGCCCGAACGTGTCGCAACCCTTGCCTTTGCTCCACTGCGACGCCCCGCGCTTCAGCTGGAAGTCGCGCTCGGAAACGTCGTTGATCACGCAATAGCCGGCGACGTAGCGCAGCGCGTCCTTGGTCGCGACGTGGCGCGCCTTGCGCCCGATGACGACACCGAGCTCGACTTCGTAGTCGAGCTGCGTCGAATCCTTCGGCGTGACCGTGTTGTCGTTGGGGCCGCAGATCGACGTCTCGGCCTTGAAGAACACGACCGGATGCTCGGGGATCGGCACGCCCGCTTCCTTCGCGTGGTCGGCGAAGTTGAGGCCGATGGCGACGAACTTCGGCGGGGTCGCGACGCAGGCACCGAGCCGCGGGCGCCCTTTCACCACCGGCAGCCGCTTCGGATCGACCTTGCGCAGCGCGGCGAGCGATGCGGGCGCAAGCGATTCCCCGTCGATGTCCTTCACCTTGCGCGACAGGTCGCGCAGGACGCCGTCGGCGTCGATCATGCCGGGCTTCTCGCGTCCTGCCGGTCCGTAACGTACGAGTTTCATCGAATTTCTCCTCAGATAGTCATCCCGCCATCGCAGGAATAGGTGTTGCCTGTGACGAACGCCGACTCGTCGGACGCGAGGAACACGACCAGCGGCGCGATTTCCTCGGCTTTCGCGAGCCGGCCCATCGGCTGGCGCGCGACGAACATCCGCCGCGCCTCGACCGGGTCGGGGAACGCGTTGATCCGCTGCGCGAGCGACGGCGTGTCGACGGTGCCCGGCGCGATCGCGTTGCAGCGTATGCCTTTCTGCACGTAATCGGCAGCGACGGACTTGGTCAGCCCGATGACGGCGGCCTTGGTCGTGCCGTAGACGAAGCGGTTGGGCAGGCCCTTGATCGAACTCGCGATCGACGACATGTTGACGATCGACGCACCCGTTCCGGTCGCCTCGTGATGGGCGAGCATCTTCGGCAGCGCGGCGCGGATCGCGACGTACATCGCGCGGACGTTCAGGTTGAAGCTGAAATCCCAGTCCTTCGGAGCGCACTCGAGGATCGTCCCGTGGTGGACGTAGCCGGCGCAGTTGAACAGGATCTGCAGCGGAGGCAGCGCGTCGATCGTCCTCGTCACCTCGGCGTCGTCGAGCACGTCGAGACGGCGGGTCGTGATGTTCGGGATGCCGCGCAGCGCGCCGAGCGCATCGACGTCGACGTCGGTGGCGAGCACGTCGGCGCCTTCGCTCGCCATCGCGATCGCCGTCGCCCGTCCGATTCCCTGGGCCGCTGCAGTGACCAGCGCGGACTTGCCCGTCAGCCTTCCACTCATCGCACCCTTCCTCACCCGGACCCCGGCGCGCCCGATATGCCTGGCGCCGGCCGCCTTGAGGCTGCAAAAAGCGCGAATTCTACGCTGCCGGGGGGTCGACCGGTACGGCAGGGCGAATGGAGTGGCGCCGAAACGCGCCCGACACGCCAAGGCGGCGCGTCAGTGCATGAAGGTGTCGACCAGGAACGCGAAGGCGATGCGCCAGGCGGCCTCGGCGGCTTCGGGAACGTAGCTCTCGCGGTCGACGGTCGCGAACGCGTGCCCCGCGTCCGGAAGAACGGCCAGCGTGTAGCGGCGGTTGGCGTCGGAAAGCGCCCTGGCGAGCCGCGCGTGCTCGTCGCTCGCGATCGAGGCATCCCTTGCCCCGTAGACCAGGAGTTGCGGCGCCTTCAGATCCTGCGCCCGGTCGAGCAGCGGCTTGCGCCTGCCTTTGGGTTCGAGCGGGGCGATCCCGCCGCCGTAGAACGACACCGACGCCGCGAGGCGCGCCCCGTGGACTGCGTTGGCGAGGAACGCGAGTCGCCCGCCCATGCAGAAACCGATGATTGCAAGCCGGCCGTCGCGTGCGCCCTGGGCCACCAGCGCGTCGAGCGCGGCACCGGTTTCCCGCATCGCAACATCGTCGTCGATTTCATTGACACGGGCGATCGCCCGATCGCGGTCCGAATACTCGAACACCTCGCCATGGTACAAATCCGGCGCGACGGCGATATAGCCGGCGCGCGCGAAGCGGTCGCACACGCCCTTGATGTAGGCGTTCAGGCCGAAAGCCTCCATCATGACCACGACCCCGATGCCGGGAACCCCCCCCGGTTTGGCGAGATACGCCGAGATCCCGGTGGCGATGGTCAGGAGCTCGGTGGTCAGTGCGGGTGCAGCCATTGGAGCACCTTCGGCGGCGAGAGGTCCTGAGCGTCAAGAATGCGACGTCGGGCGTCCGACCGCAAGCGGCGCGCGTCCGAAGCGCGCTTGCGGTGCGCGCGTTGTTGCGCGCGCGATGAATGCGCGCGATCGGGCGATGATCCGGGGGTCGATCTCGGCCGCGCGCAGCGCGTCTTCCGGATGCAGGATGCCCTTGACCCGAAGCCTGCGCCGCCAGCGCTCGCGCAGCGTCAGCGCGCCCTCCGACCCGCCGTCGAAGACGTCGTACACGGCAGCGGGCCGCCGGCGTCGGGCCTCGTCCTCATCGCGTCGCGGAACCTGGCGAGATCATCTCCAGAGTTCCGAAATGTGCGCTGAACCGCTTGAGCGCCGGCGCTTCGAGCCGCTGGCGCGGTCAGGGCTGGCGACCGGCCTGGCTCGACGGCCGGCTGCGGTCGGCGGGCCTTGCCTTTGCCGATCCGCTCGGGCGTCGCCTGCCGGCAGTGGGCGGGCGCCTGCCTGCGGGGGAGTTCGGTTGCGCCCGCTGCGCCGGGCCGCGCGCAACGGACTGCATCGGCGCCGTGGCATCGGGCGCGAAGCCTGCGACGACTTCCTGCGGGATCGTGCGCTGGATCAGCTTCTCGATGTCGCGCAGGAAGTCCCGGTCGTCGATCGAGACCAGCGACACCGCCTCGCCGGTTGCGCCGGCGCGACCGGTGCGCCCGATCCGATGCACGTAGTCCTCGGGGACGTTGGGCAGGTCGTAATTCACGACGTGCGGCAACTGGTCGATGTCGATGCCGCGTGCCGCGATGTCGGTGGCAACCAGCACGGTGAGCCGGCCGCTCTTGAATTCCGCCAGTGCACGGGTGCGGGCGGACTGGCTCTTGTTGCCGTGGATCGCGAGCGCGGCGATCCCGTCGTGGCCGAGCTGCTCGGTCAGCTTGTTCGCGCCGTGCTTGGTGCGGGTGAACACCAGCACCTGCGACCACGACTGGGACCGGATCAGGTGCGCGAGCAGTTCGCGCTTGCGTTCGCGGTTCACCGGGTGCGCTTTCTGCCGGATCAATTCGACGGTCGAATTGCGGCGGGCCACCTCGATCATCGCCGGCGCGTTCAGCAGGCCGTCGGCGAGCGTCTTGATCTCGTCGGAGAATGTCGCCGAGAACAGCAGGTTCTGCCGCTGCCGCGGAAGCAGCGCCAGCACGCGCTTGATGTCGCGGATGAAGCCCATGTCGAGCATCCGGTCCGCCTCGTCGAGGACCAGGATCTCGACCTGCGACAGGTTGACGGCACGCTGGCCGGCGAGGTCGAGCAGCCGGCCGGGCGTGGCGACCAGGATGTCGACGCCGCGCTTCAACTGGGCTATCTGCGGGTGGATTCCCACGCCGCCGAAGATCACCGTGGAGCTCAACTTCGTGTACTTGCCGTAGATGCGCACCGACTCCTCCACCTGTGCGGCAAGCTCCCGGGTCGGCGTCAGGATCAGCGCGCGGATCGGACGGGCCGGCGGTAGCGGCGACTTCGGCCGCGACCCCGCCGCGGCGGGCGAGGACAGGCGCTGCAGCATCGGCAGGACGAAACCCGCGGTCTTGCCGGTGCCGGTTTGCGCGCCGGCGAGCAGGTCGCCGCCGGCGAGCACGGCGGGAATGGCCTGCGCCTGCACGGGCGTGGGTTGCGTGTAGCCGTGCTCGGTGACGGCGCGGACCAGCGTCTCGGCCAGGCCGAGCTTGGAGAATGACATGAAGGCTTTCGGAAAAGGATCGGCCTGTCCTCCCCGATGGGAGGCCAGTCGCAGGCAAACGGAGGAACTGCGGGAAGTCGGGATCGACGGCGGCGAGAAGGACTGGACCCATGCCGCGTGCACGCATTATAGCAGCAGACGCCGATCGGCAATTGGTAATGCCACTTGACCAGTCAATCGCGCGCGCGTAGCCTTCGGTGATCCTGGGCAACAGCCTCGGCCGGCGCGCCACGGCGCCGGGCCCGGTCCATGCCGTTCCAGAGCATCGAACCCCGTCGGCTTTACCGGCAGATCGCGGACCAGATCCGCGCGCTGATCCGGAGCGGCGAGTACGCGATCGGATCGCGCCTGCCGCCCGAGCGCGACCTCGCGAAGCAGCTCGGGGTGTCGCGCCCGTCGGTGCGCGAGGCGCTGATCGCGCTCGAGGTGGAAGGGCTGGTCGACGTGCGCATCGGCTCCGGCATCTACGTTCGCGCCAGCGACGGCGCACCGGCCGCCGAGCCGGCCGAGAGCGAGGCGGGGCCGTTCGAGCTGCTGCGCGCGCGCCATCTGATCGAGTCCGAATGCGCCGCGCTGGCGGCACGATCGGCGAAGCGGGCGCAGGTGCAGGCGATCGAGGCCGCCCTCGACGACATGGAGCGCGAGATGGGGGAAGGGCTGCAGCCGCTGCCGGCCGACCGCCTGTTCCATTTGCGCATTGCCGAAGCGACGGGCAACGCGGCGCTGGTGCACGTCGTCAGGCTGCTTTGGGAGGAGCGCGCCGGCCCGCTCTACAAGCAGCTCGAGCACCACTACGATTCGCCCGAGCTGTGGCGCGCGGCGATGGGCGAGCATCGCGCCGTGCTGAAGGCGATCGCCGCGCGCGATTCGAGGGGTGCGCGGGCAGCGATGCGTCGCCACCTGAAAGCGGCGTTCAAGCGCTTCAGCACGGGCTGGGACATGCTGCACTGAGGTTGCACTGAGGCTGAACTTGGGTTGTACCGAGGCCGCATGGCGGCCGCACCGAGGGAACATTCGATGCTCACGCGCTCTTCGCTGACGATCCGGTTGCACCCGGCCGACGACGTCGTCATCGCGCGCTCGCAACTGGTCGGCGGCACCACGCTGATCGACGAGAACGTGGTCGTCACCGGCCTCGTGCCTCCCGGGCACAAGGTCGCGACCCGCGCCATCCGCGCCGGTGCGCCGGTGCACCGCTACAACCAGATCATCGGCTTCGCGAGCCGCGACATCGCCCCCGGCGAGCACGTGCACCTGCACAACCTGGCGATGGGGGCGTTCGACCGCGACTACGCGTTCGGCGTCGACGCGAAGCCGACGGTCTACGTCGAGCCCGCGGCCACGTTCAAGGGCATCGTGCGCCGCGACGGGGCGAACGCGGGGAAAGTGGCGACGCGCAACTACCTCGGCATCCTGTCGACGGTCAACTGCTCCGCGACGGTGGCGCGCGGCATCGCCGATCATTTCACCCGCGAGCGCCTCGCCGCCTTTCCGAACGTCGACGGCGTCGTCGCGCTCACCCACGGCTCCGGCTGCGGCATGGACACCCAGGGCGAGGGCATGCGCATCCTGCGCCGCACGCTGGGCGGCTACGCGAAGCACGCCAATTTCGCCGGCGTGCTGGTCGTGGGGCTGGGTTGCGAGGCCAACCAGATCAGCGCGCTGCTGGGGGCGCAGAGCCTGCGCGAAGGACCGCTGCTGCGGACGTTCTCGATCCAGGACACCGGGGGCACCTCGAAGACGATTTCACGCGGCATCGCGATGATCGGCGAGATGCTGCCGCACGCGAACGCGGTGGCGCGCGAGCCGGTGCCGGCGTCGCAGCTGACGATCGGCCTGCAATGCGGAGGGTCGGACGGCTATTCGGGCATCACCGCGAATCCCGCGCTCGGCGCCGCGGTCGACCTTTTGGTGCGCCACGGCGGCACGGCGATCCTGTCGGAGACGCCCGAGATCTACGGTGCCGAGCACCTGCTGACGCGGCGCGCGGTCTCGCGCGAGGTCGGCGAGAAGCTGCTCGAGCGCATCCGCTGGTGGGAGGACTACACGACGCGCGAGCGCGGCGAGATGAACAACAACCCGTCGCCGGGCAACAAGGCCGGCGGCCTCACGACCATCCTCGAGAAATCGCTGGGGGCGGTGGCGAAAGGCGGGACGACCAACCTGGTGGCCGTCTACGAGTACGCGGAACCGGTGACGGAGAAAGGTTTCGTCTACATGGACACCCCCGGCTACGACCCGGTGTCGGCCACCGGGCAGGTCGCCGGCGGCGCCAACATGATCGTGTTCACGACCGGCCGCGGGTCCGCCTACGGCTGTGCCCCGGCGCCGTCGCTCAAGCTCGCGACCAACACGCCGCTGTGGCTGCGCCAGGAGGAGGACATCGACCTCAACTGCGGCGCGATCGTCGACGGCGACGCGACGGTGCCTGGAACGGGCGAGCAGCTGTTCGGGCTGATCCTCGACACCGCGTCGGGCGCCAAGACCAAGAGCGAGCGCCATGGCTACGGGCAGAGCGAATTCGTGCCGTGGTATCTCGGCGCGGTGATGTGACGGACAACGCGAGGCGCTGCTGATGGCCAAGGCAGGACCGAAGGCGAAGCCGGGGCGCAAGCTGCGTTCCGCCGAATGGTTCGGCAGGCACGACCGCGATGCGCTGGTCCACCGGTCGTGGATGAAGAACCAGGGCATTCCGCACGACCAGTTCGACGGGCGCCCGGTGATCGGCATCTGCAACACCTGGTCGCAGGCGACACCGTGCAACGCGCATTTCCGCGAACTCGCGCAGCACGTGCGCGACGGCGTGCTCGATGCCGGAGGCTTCCCGATCGAATTCCCGGTGATGAGCCTCGGCGAGACGCTGATGCGGCCGACGACGATGCTGTTCCGGAACCAGGCGGCAATGGACGTCGAGGAGTCGATCCGCGCCAATCCCTTCGACGGCGTCGTGCTGCTGATGGGCTGCGACAAGACGACGCCGGCGCTGCTGATGGGCGCGGCTTCCTGCGACCTGCCGACGATCGGCGTCTCGGGCGGCCCGATGCTGAACGGCAAGTTCCGCGGCGAGGACATCGGCTCGGGCACCCACGTCTGGAAGTTCACCGAGATGCTGAAGACCGGCGAGATGAAGGAGCCGGACATGGTCGAGGCCGAGAGCTGCATGTCGCGCTCCGCCGGCCACTGCATGACC
This sequence comes from Casimicrobiaceae bacterium, assembly GCA_035311025.1. Lineage (GTDB taxonomy): Bacteria > Pseudomonadota > Gammaproteobacteria > Burkholderiales > Casimicrobiaceae > VBCG01. The sequence goes on along the minus strand of DATGDG010000056.1, from coordinate 234 downwards.
ATGGGCACCGCGTCGACGATGGCGTCTATGGTCGAGGCGCTGGGGATGGGCCTGCCGACGAACGCGGCGATTCCCGCGGTGGATTCCCGCCGCCGGGTGCTCGCGCGCATGGCGGGACGGCGCATCGTCGACATAGTGCGCGAGGACCTGCGGATGTCCAGGATCCTCACCCGGCAGGCGTTCGAGAACGCGATCATGGTCAACGGCGCGATCGGCGGCTCGACCAACGCCGTC
>DATGDG010000055.1:0-5577 GCA_035311025.1 Casimicrobiaceae bacterium | reverse complement strand
GTTTCCGCGTCAAGCCCGGCATGGAATCGCGGTTTCTGGATGCGCACCGCCGGGCCCGCGGCGACTTCGCGGGATTCCGCGGAGCCGCGCTGATCAAGACCGGCGACCGGTCGTACTGCATGATCGGCGGGTGGGACGACTTCGACAGCCTTGCCGCTGCGAGGCCGCAGATGATCGCGATTCTCGACACCTTCCGCGACACGCTCGAGGACCTTGGCGGCGGCCTCGGCGTCACCGATCCGGTGTCGGGCGAAACGGTCGTCGAGATGCCGGCGCAGCGCAGCTAGCGCGTCGTCGGTCGCGGCGAAGCAAGGGGCTCCCCGGATGCGCCCGCCATTGACCGACCGCGACATCCTGCTCGTCGTCGACGTGCAGAACGATTTCCTGCCGGGAGGCGCGCTGGCCGTCCCCGGCGGGGATGAGATCGTTCCGATGGTCAACCGGCTCGCCCGGCGGTTCGCGCACGTCATCCTGGCGCAGGACTGGCACGTCGCCGGACACAAATCGTTCGCATCCGCCCATCCCGGCAGGCAGCCGTTCGAGACGATCGAGCTTTCCTACGGTCCGCAGGTGCTGTGGCCCGACCATTGCGTCCAGGGAACGCGCGGCGCCGAGTTCGCGCCGGCGCTCGACATTCCGCAGGCCGAGCTCGTCGTGCGCAAGGGCTATCGCCGGGAAATCGACAGCTATTCGGTCTTCTGCGAAGCCGACCGGGCAACGCCGACGGGGCTCACCGGATACCTGCGCGAGCGCGGCTTCACCCGCGTGCACCTCGCGGGACTCGCGACCGACTTCTGCGTCGCGTGGTCCGCCGTCGACGCACGCCGCTACGGTTTCGAAGCCCTGGTGATCGCCGACGCCTGCCGGGCGATCGATACCGCGGGCTCGCTGGCGGCCGCCTGGACGCAGATGCGCGATGCAGGCGTTGGCGAGGTCACCGCGTCGCAACTGCAGGCCTGAAGGTGGCAGGCAACCGCCGGCTGCGCCCCACCTTGCGTCAGGAAGCGCGCGCCTGCGGCTGGCCCGGCGATGCCGCGCGCGCCGCCGACTTCGATGCAGCGATGTATTTCCGCAGCGTCGCAACGACTTGCGGGCTGTCCCAGTCGGCGCCGCCGGTGTAGCGGCCGATTTCGCGCCCCTCCCGGTCGATCAGCAGGGTGGTCGGAAAGCTCGTGAGCGCGAGATCGTTGCGGACCGCGGTCGTCGGATCGACATAGACCTTCAGCGCCTGCACGTTGATCTCGTCGAAAAAGCTGTCGACGGCGGCGCGTCCGCCCTTGTCGATCGACAGCGCGACGACCTCGAAATCGGGACCGCCGAGCCGCGCCTGCAGGCGCTCGAGCGTGGGCATCTCGCGTCGGCACGGCGGGCACCACGTCGCCCAGACGTTGAGCAGGATCAGCTTGCCGCGAAACTGCGCCAGGGTCCGCTGCGCACCCTTGTCGTCGATGAAGCTCAGGTTCGGCACCGGACGCGGCGATTTTTCGTTCATCGCCGCCAGCGGGTTCTCGTTGAGCGGGTGGCGCCACCCGCCGTTAGGCGCAGCGACCCCGGCCCCGGTGCCGTCCGCCGCCGCCGCGGGGATCGCCACCACCCAGGCGCCCAGCATCGTCGTCGCCGCGACGCGCCAGCGCCATTTCCGGAAACTGCCGTTGCGAACGGATGTCGTCTTCATCGAAATTCGCGCGCCTCCTCGAACTTGCCGCCAGCTGCCGCCGGCGACGTCACCGGGGGTCCTCGCCGCGCTCACTTGTCCGCTCACTCGCGCGTTCCCGCCCGCGGGGGGTCCCTCGAGCCGGAATTAAAGCACAGATCGATCCGGGCCTCAGGTCACGATCCGCGGATAGATCCAGCCGCCGATCGCAACCAGGACCGCGAGTGTGAAGCCGAGCACTGCGACATCGAGGCCCAGCCCGAAGTTGCTTGCCGCTCCCGCGAGCATCGATGCCCGCAACCCGTCGACTTCGTAGGTCAGCGGGTTGAAGTGCGCGATCCACTTGAGCCAGTCCGGCATGATCTCGATCGGATAGATCGCATTGCTCGCGAAGAACAGCGGCATCGTCAGGACCTGGCCGATGCCCATGAAGCGCTCCCTCGTCTTGACGATGCAGGCGATGATCAGCGAGAAGGTCGAGAACAGCGCGGCGCCGAGCATCACCAGCGCGATCACGCTGCCAAGCGCCGTCGGGCTCCAGTTCATCCGCACCCCCAGCATGGCCGCGACCGCGTAGACGATGACGGCCTGCGACAACGCGCGCGTGCCGGCCGAGACCGCCTTGCCGAGGACCAGCGCCGTGCGCGGGGTCGGACTCACCAGGAACTTGTGGACGATGCCGAGGTCGCGTTCCCAGATGATGGAGATGCCGTAGAAGATCGCCACGAACAGCACGCTCTGCGCGAGGATGCCCGGGGCGAGGAAATCCAGGTAACCCATCGTCCCGGTCGGGATCGCGCGGGTCCTCGCGAAGACGACGCCGAATACCAGCAGCCAGAGCATCGGCTGTATCGCGCGGGTCAGCAGCTCCGTCGGGTCGTGGCGAAGCTTGCGCGCCTCCATGGCCGCGATGGCGAGGACCTTGCCGACATAGGACCGGGTGCGCCACAGCGGACCCCCCGTCCGCGCGGACCCGGCAGCCTCAACCGAGTCGATGGGCGGCACGGCGGATGGTTGCGGTCGCGGCATAGCCGCCGGCATCCTCGGCCGGATCCTCGGTGTAGTGCGCGAAGATCTCGTCCAGGCTCGCGTCGGCCTGTCCGACGGCAGCGCGCAGCTCGACCTCCGTTCCGATGGCGACGACGCGGCCGTGCCGCAGGACGGCGACGCGCCCGCACAGCCGCTCGACCTCGTCCATGTAGTGCGAGGTCAGGACGATCGTCGTCCCGTAGTCTGCGCGCAACCGCTCGAGGTGCTCCCACACGACGTCTCGCGCCACCGGATCGAGTCCGACGGTCGGCTCGTCGAGAAACAGCAGCCGCGGACGGTGCAGCATCGATTGGGCGATTTCGAGGCGACGGATCATGCCGCCCGAATACGTCTGCACCCGCTTGTCGGCGGCGTCGGCGAGGCCCATGAATGCCAGGCCTTCGTCGACTCTTGGCCGGCGCTGCGCCCGCGGCAGGTCGTAGAGCCTGGCGAAGACCTGCAGATTCTCGCGTCCGGTGAGCTCGCCATCCGCGGACAGCGCCTGCGGCACGTAGCCGATGATCGCGCGCACCGAAGATGCATCGCGGGCGACGTCGAGCCCCGCGATCGTCGCGCTGCCGGAGCTCGGAGGAAGCAGCGTGGTCAGCATCTTGATCAGCGTGCTCTTCCCGGCGCCATTGCGCCCGAGCAGGCCGAATACTTCACCCTCCCCAACCGAGAGCGTCAGCGCATCGACGGCGACCAGGTCGCCGAAGCGACGGGTCAATCCGTCGGTCTCCAGTATGCTCGACAAGCGCCACCTCCGCATCGAACGGCCACCGGCCGGCAACCAACCGCTGCGTCCGCCCCTGACCCGTCGCAGGCATTGAACCACGGCGCGCGAACGGCGGCGCAACCGCTTGTAACGAGTGCGCATGCGACGAGCGCCAGCGACCCGTGGCTTGCGGGTTTGGCAACGCTCGGCTCGGGCCGGTTCCGGTCATGGGCAGCAATGCCTTTCCACGCGCCGGAAAGGGGCGTCCCTCGCGGCCGCGACCTCATGCGCCGCTGCATCGGGGCCCGTTGCCGGGTGCTGCCGGCTTTGACCTGCGTCTAACCGCCCCGTCGCGAAGCGCTCTAGACTTGTCCAATGACTTTTCCCGTTCGCCTTGCGAAGGCGGCCGTTGTGCTGTTGCTCGTGGTGGCCGTCGGCATCGCCGTCTGGTACCTCGTCCTCGACAAGGCGGTCGCCACCTACACGGTCGTACGGGGCGACCTGCTGCAGAGCGTCGTCGCGAGCGGCCAGGTGATCACCCCGGCGCGCGCATCGATCGCCGCCGAGGTCACCGGACGCGTCACCCGCGTGCCCGTGGCCGAGGGCGACACCGTCCGGCGCGGCCAGGTCCTGGTCGAACTCGACCAGACCGACGAGCGCGCTGCGCTCGAACAGGCGCACGCTGCCCTGGCCCAGGCCGATGCGAAGCTGAGGCAGATCCAGCAATACGCGCTGCCCGCAGCCGAGCAGGCATTGCGCCAGGCGCAGGCCAACCTCACGCAGGCGCAGCGCTCGTGGCAGCGAACCCGCGACCTCGTGGCGCGGAACTTCGTCTCGCATGCCCAGCTCGACGACGCCCAGCGCAACCTCGACGTCGCCGAAAGCCAGCTGCGTGCAGCCGAACTTCAGGTGGCAAGCAATCGACCCGGCGGCAGTGAATTCCTGCTCGCGCAGACGGCGCGCCGCACCGCGGAAACCGCGATCAGCGCCGCCCAGGCCAAGCTCGATGCGACGGTGATCCGCGCGCCGGCCGACGGCGTGCTGATCGGCCGCAGCGTCGAACCCGGCGATGTCGCCCAGGCCGGCAAGGCGCTGATGGTCATCGCCCCTGCCGGCGAGACCCAGATCGTCGTCAACATCGACGAGAAGAACCTGGGCAAGCTCGCGATCGGGCAGAAGGCACTGGTGTCGGCCGATGCCTTCCCGCGCGAGAGCTTCCCGGCGGAGCTCTTCTACCTGAACCCGGGCATCGATCCGGTGCGCGGGGCGATCGAGGCGAAGCTGCGCGTACCTCATCCGCCGGCGTACCTGCGCCAGGACATGACGGTGTCGGTCGACATCGAGATCGGCCTGCGCAGGAGCGTGCTGATCGCTCCCGCGGATGCCGTGCACGATGCCGACACCGCGCATCCGTGGGTCCTGGTCGTGCGGGACGGGCGGGCGCGGCGCCAGCCGGTCACGCTGGGCATGCGCGGCGACGCGGCGATCGAGATCGCGACGGGCGTTGCAGCCGGCGATGCGCTCGTGCCCGTCACCAACGGCGTCGTCCTCGCCGGGCAGCGCGTGCGACCCGTTCCGATCGCGCGGCGGGCACCGTGAGCCGCTTCCTGACGTTCGAGTGGATCGCGGCGCTGCGTTTCATGCGCGACGGCCTCGCCCAGACCCTGCTGATCATCGCCGGCGTCACGCTGGGCGTCGCGGTGATCACGTTCATGTCCGCGCTGCTCTCCGGTCTGCAGGCCAATCTGTTCCGGCGCACGCTCAACTACCAGGCCCAGATCGTCGTGCTCCCGCCCGAGGACGTGGCGAGGCCGTTGCGGGACAGCGGCACTGCGCGCTCCGCAGCGATCGTCCAGCCGCGCACCCAGCGCCTGCGCTCGATCGACCAGTGGCAGAGGTTGCGGGGGCAGATCGCGAAGATTCCCGACGTCGTCGCGATCGCGCCGGTCGTCTCGGGCCCGGGGCTGGCGATCCGCGGCGACGCGAACAAGGCGATCTCGATCACCGGCTTCGAGCCCGAGAGCTACCTGCGCATCATCGCGCTCCGCGACAAGGTCGTTGCGGGAACCGCGAACCTCACTGCGTCGGACGTCCTGATCGGCACCAATCTCGCCGACGATCTCGGCGCCAAGATCGGCGACAAGCTCCGCATCACGACCGCCTCCGGGGCCGCGCAGAC
>DATGDG010000054.1:0-4278 GCA_035311025.1 Casimicrobiaceae bacterium | reverse complement strand
CCGGGCCCGAATGACGTCGATGCGGGACCCTGCGACTGGCACCGGGGTCGGCCATCGCGAGAACTGGGACATTTGCATGTGCGGCATGGGGGCAACTTTGATTGAAAGCGCCGATCGGGCCCGGCTGCGGATCCAGGCACTGAAGCGGCGGGATTATGAATTGCGCTCGCTCGCCTGGGAAGGATGACGCGATGCGCGGCCCGACAATGCGAAGGCGAGCGCCAGCGGCCCTGCAACGATCGGCCAGGTCAGGTAGCGCAATTCGGCTCCGGGCGCGAACAGGACGAAAGTCGCGGCATAGAGCAGCGCGCTCGATGCCAGCGTCAGCGCCAATGCCGCGGTCGGGCGTTCCCGGCGCATCCATCCGACCGTCAATGCGAGCGCACTCGACAGCAGGTACGGCAGGGCCGCGAACAGCCAGCTGGGCGTGAGGGCATTGGCGAGCGCGTAGAAACGCGCCTGTGCGGCCAGTGCCCAGGGCTGCGGCAATGGCGGATTGTCACGGAAGGCCGTGCGTGCGACGACGTACGCGCTGCCCTGGACGTCGCCCCGGTGGCGCCCGACCAGCAACCAGGCCGTGCGCAGGCGGTGCCGCAGGTAGGCACCGGGATACCGCAGCACGGCCCCGAGCCACGCGGCGCCCAGCACCCGGCGCTCGGCGCTGGAGTAAGGATCGGTGAGCCCGTCACGCACGCCCGACGGCGCCCTCTGGTAGAGCAGCGTGTTCGACGTCGGGTCGAACGCGCCGGTTCGACGGAGTTCGTCGACCGTCAGGCCGGCGCCGTGCGTGAACGCCGGGAGCAGCAGCGTTCCGCGGTCCACCGATATCGCCGCCAGGTCCCATAGTGCGATCGAAGGCCACACGCTCGCGCGCTCGACCGCCAAGGCGCGATCCAGCGCGGACCCGGTGACGAGCGAAAGCGCGCCAAGCGCCACTGCGCCGAGGGCCATGCCGCGCCAGTCGTGGCTGCGCGTCGGGCGCAGCGCCCGCAGGGCCATTGCGCCATAGGGAACGATCGCGACAACTGCGTTGTGCCGGACGCATCCCGCATAGACCAGCAGCAGCATGCAGCCCCACGCCGACGCCCGCCGCACCGACCCGACGCTCCGGGCGGCGAGTCCCGTCGCCAGGGTCATGACTGCAGCCAGGTGGGCATCCGACAGCAGCTGCGCCATCTCCACCAGAGTCAGTGGCCCGATGCCGAGCGCAACCACCAGGACCGCGCGCAGCCACGTGCTGTCGCTGACCTCCGCCGCGCACAGCGCAATCCCCGTCCAGAACATGGTGAGGTTCACGCCGAGCAGCAGCGCCGGATCGTGAGCGACGTCGAGCAGCGCCGACCAGAGCGCCGTCATGGCGACCGGAGAGACGTCGTTGAAGCGGTGGCTGCGCGCCTGCCAGAGCTGGTAGGCGGAATCGAATGAGTATTGGCCGGGGTACAGGACGACGATCGTCGCGAGCGCTCCCGCGACGGCGAGCAGCCATGGAGCGAGTCGCAGGATCTGTCGAACCGAAATCATGGCAGGTCGAATCCGACGCTCCGCCATCCGCGCGCCGGCGGTCGGGGAATCGCCGGGCGGCGCGATGGGACGGTGAGTATAATCCGTGACCTTCGACCACGTCGGGCGAATGGCCGCAGGGATGCCGATCCAGTTTCTCCGCTATGCGGGTGCGGGCGCCATCGGCACGGCGGCCCAGTTCGCGATCCTGATCGCTCTCGTCGAGCGCCTGGGGACGAACGCGGTCATCGCTTCCACGGCTGGCGCCATCGCCGGCGCCGCCATCAATTACGCCATCAATTACCGCCTGACTTTTGCCAGCGACGTGCCCCATACCCGCGCCTTCCCGCGCTTCGCGGCCGTGGCGCTCGCGGGGATGGCGCTGAACGCACTGGTGCTTGCAGGCATACTTGCGGCGAATGCCACGCACTACGTCGTCGCGCAGATCGTCGCCACCGGCGCGGTCCTCTGCTTCACCTACGCCTGCAACCGGTATTGGACGTTCTGAAGCGGCCCATGGCAGCCGATCGCGCCACCCTGTCGGTCGTCGTGCCCGTGCACAACGAGGAGGCGGTCCTGCACGAGTTCCAGCGACGCCTGGCGGCGGTGCTCGATTCGCTCGACTGCGAAGCGGAGGTCGTCTTCGTCAACGACGGCAGCACCGACGGCTCGCTGGCGGCGCTGCACCAGTTCCATCGCGACGATCCGCGCGTCGGGGTGGTCGACCTGTCGCGCAATTTCGGCAAGGAGATCGCGATGACCGCAGGTCTCGATTGCGCAGTCGGTGACGCGGTGATCGTCATCGACGCCGACCTGCAGGACCCGCCGGAATGCATCCCGGAAATGGTCGGCGCCTGGAGGTCCGGCTGCGATGTCGTGCTGATGCGCCGTCGCAGCCGCAGGCACGAGGGCTGGATCAAGACCGCGACCGCAGCGGCGTTCTACCGGACCATCGGCCGCATGAGCATGGTCGACATCCCGGAGAACGTCGGCGATTTTCGCCTGCTCTCGCGGCGCGCAGTCGATGCGCTGCGCCGCTTTCCGGAGCGCAGCCGGTTCATGAAAGGGCTGTTCGCATGGATCGGATTCCCGGCGCGCCAGATCGAGTACGACCGCGACGGGCGGCATGCCGGCAAGACCAAGTGGACCTACTGGCGCCTCTGGAATTTCGCGCTCGAGGGGATCACGTCGTTTTCGGCGGCGCCGCTGAAGCTCGCGAGCTACATCGGCCTCGCGACGTCGGTCGCTGCGTTCCTCTACGGCGCCTGGGTGATCGCCAAGACGCTGATCGTCGGTGATCCGGTGCCGGGTTACCCGACGCTGGTCACGCTCGTCCTGTTACTCGGAGGTCTGCAGCTGATGGCCCTCGGGATCATCGGCGAGTATCTCGCCCGGATGTTCGTCGAGGTGAAGCAGCGACCGCTCTACCTGGTGCAGCAGCACCTCGCTCCGCGCCGGGCAGCCGCGCCGGACGCGCGCGGCGACGAAGCGTCGCGCTGATCGGCCGCCCGACCGGGACCCGCGAGTGCGCGGTCCCCGGCCATGGCTGCGCCGCCTGCGCTCAGCCGCCGTATTTCCTGATCAGCGCCTTCGCGTCGCCGAGCAACGCATGGCCGTTGCCGCCCTTGGCATCGACGTCGCTCACCCATTCCGTGGCGACGCCTGCCGTAGCCTTCTCCCACTTGGCATACTCCTGGGGCGACAGTGTGTCCAGCACGCCGCCTGCGGCAATCGCCAGCTTCTTCGCAGGCTCGGTCGTGCCGTCGAAGGTCTTGCCGATCTCCTCGGACCAGGCGAGACCGCTGTTCTCGTCGATGATCTTCTTCAGATCCGGCGGCAGGCTGTCGTACTTGGCCTGGTTCATCGCGATGACGAAGATCGTGTTCGACATCTTCGGCATTCCCGGCGCGTTGTCCAGCGCGTACTTCGCGATCTCCTGCAGCTTGATCGGCGGGGTGCCTTCCCAGGGCACCATGGCACCGTCGATGACCCCCTTCGAGACCGCGTCCGGCACTTGCGGCAGCGGCATCTGCACCGGTGTCGCCCCCAGCGCGGCGATGAACTTGGTGCCGAGCCGCGTCGGGGCGCGAACCTTCAGGCCCTTCATGTCCTCCATCGTGCGCACGCGCTTGTTCGAAAAGTGGAACAGCGCGCCGTCGTGAAGGTGCGCGGCGAGCAGCTTGACCCCCTTGAACTCGTCGGCTGCGTCCTTGTGGATGTACTCCCACAGCGCGGGGCTGCCGGCGGCGGCGCTCTTGGCCATGAACGGCAGCTCGAACACCTCGGCCTTCAGGAAGCGTCCCGCCTGGTACGTCGGAATCGTCCAGACGATGTCCGCAACGCCGTCCCGCGCCTGATCGAAGAGCTGCGCGGGCGTGCCGCCGAGCTGCATCGCCGGATAGATCTGGCACTTGATCCGGCCCTTCGACGCCTTGCCGATCCGTTCGCACCAGGGAATGAACACCTTCTGCTGGACCGTGGCGCCCGGAGGCAGGAAGTGCTCGATGCGCAGCACCACCTCCTGCGCCTGCGCGGTGACCGCCGCGAGTGCGAGCGCCGGAACGATCGACCAGCGGAACTTCTTCGTCGGTTTCATGGGTTCTCCTCCCTGTCGGGACATCAGTGTTGGAACGCGTGCACCAGGTAGAGCGATATGACGGGAAACGACACCAGCAGGATGATCCGGGCCGCATCGGACACGAGGAACGGGATCACCCCCTTGAACGTCTGGGTCAGGGGCACGTCCTTCGCGAGCCGGTTGATGATGTAGACGTTCAT
>DATGDG010000053.1:0-2225 GCA_035311025.1 Casimicrobiaceae bacterium | reverse complement strand
CCTCGTTTGAGGCACCGCCCGACGTGGGAAGCGAGCCGACCGCGGCTCGATCCGTACCGAATGGAGGTTCGATGCAACGCAGCACTGGCATCATATTGGTTGCGGCAATGGTTGCGACGACGCTCGCCGGATGCGCGTTGGAGGACCGTCGCAACGATTTCCTTTACTCGCGGGCCGAAGGATTGTGGGATTACACCCCGCAGTTGATCGATTGGAATTTCCCGACGGCGCAGAACCAGGGCCCGATCATCGTGCCGGAGCGGCTGCGGCCCGAGCGCACCGCCATCGGGGTGACGTGGGCCACGTCCAATCCGTGGCCATTCTACGACGACGTGCCTCCGCTCGATGCACCCCGGGGATGGACGCCGCCCTCCCATGACGGCGCGACGACGGACAGCGCGCCGGCCACGACCTCGCAATCGCAATCGAAGGACGTGCGCGTTTCTGCTGCTGGCGGCACTCAGCGCAGCAACTAGCGCAGCACCCGCCGCCGCGCCAGCGACGGCGACTCCCGAAGCACTCCCTCCAGCCTCCGCGCCGGCACCGCCTGCCGAATCCCCCGGGCAGGCCGGGGCGGGCCGGTATCGCGTCGTACTCGACGCACCCGCGGACCTGCGCGACACGCTCGCGGCGAGCGTCGACCTGATCCGCTGGCAGACCTATGCGGACATGACCGACGACCTCCTCGCGGAACTCCAGCGCGAGGCGATCGACCAGGCCAAGGAAGCCGCCGCCACCGAGGGTTATTTCGAAGCGACCGTCGACGTCGGCATCGACCGTTCGACATCGCCGATGACGGTCACGCTGCGCGTCGTGCCCGGCGCGCAGACACACGTCGCCAGCGTGAAGCTGCGGGTGAGCGGAGCCGCCGAGCACGACCCCGACGGCGAGGCCGCGATCGCGAAGATCCGCGCGGATTGGGACCTGCCGCCAGGCGCGCCGTTTCGCCAGTCGGTGTGGGAGCGTGCGAAGACGCGCGCCGTCGCGATGCTCGCGGGAAGCGGATACGCGGCCGCGAAGCTTGCGACGAGCCTCGCGCAGGTCGACCCGGCGACTTCGACGGCCGAGCTCGATGTCGACATCGATAGCGGGCCGGCATTTCACGTCGGCGATCTCGACATCACCGGGCTGTCGCGCTACCCCCCCGACCTCGTGCGCAACTACCGGACGTTGAAGCGCGGCGACCGCTACTCGATCGCCGAGCTCGACCAGTTCGTGCGGCGCCTGAACGGCACCGGCTACTTCGCGAGCGTGCAGGCGGCGATCGACACCGATCCCGCGCATGCCTCCGCCGCGCCGATCCGCGTCGCTGTGATCGAGGCCCCGCCGAAAAAGGTCGAAGCCGGCATCGGCTATTCGACCGACGCCGCATTCCGCAGCAACTTCAGCTATCGCGACGTCGACTTTGCATCGCGCGCCGTGCAGATGAACTTCGACATGCGCGTCGAATCGAAGCTGCAGAACATGTCGCTGCGCTTCGTCTCGCCGCCTGCGACGAACGGCTGGTCGACCGCCACCTTCGCCAACATCGAGCGCACCGACATCTCGGGGCTGGTCACGCAGACGGGCGCCGCGGGGCTGCGGATGAGCTCGCTCGACGAGCGCAACCAGTGGCAGTACGGTCCCGCGTTCTTCGTCGACGAGCAGCGTCCGTCCGGCGCGCCCTCGATCGCCTCGCATGCGCTGTACCTCGACGTCGAGCACGCGTGGCGGCGTGTCGACGATCTCGCCGCCCCCACGCAGGGCTACAACGCACTGCTGCAACTCGGCGGAGGCGTCCCAGGAGCGTCAACGCGATCGTTCGGGCGCGTGATCGGACGCTTCGCCGCGTGGTGGCCGCTCGACCGCCTGTGGTCGCTCTACATGCGCGCCGAGGCCGGCGCGGTGCTGGCCGCGAGCCGCGAAGGCATCCCTTCGACGCTGCTGTTCCGCACCGGTGGCGACACGACGGTGCGCGGCTATGCGTTCGAGAGCCTGGGCGTCAAGCAGGGCGACGCAATCGTGCCCGGGCGCTACTACGCCGTCGCGAGCATCGAAGCCACCCGCTGGCTGAACGCCAATCTCGGCGTGGCCGCGTTCGTCGACGCGGGCAATGCGTTCGACAGCACTTCCAACCTGCGGGCCGCCGTCGGCTACGGCATCGGCGCGCGCCTGCGCACGCCGATCGGACCGCTGCGGCTCGATGTCGCCTACGGCGAGCAGTCGCGCCAGGTGCGGCTGCACTT
>DATGDG010000052.1:0-2369 GCA_035311025.1 Casimicrobiaceae bacterium | reverse complement strand
ACGCACGAAGACGCCGTCGCGCGGGCCGTACTGCGGCACGGCCACGACCGGCGGCGCAGCAATCGGCGCTGCCACCGGCTCGGGGGCCGGCGGCGGAGCCGGCGTGCTCGGCACCACCGTCGTGACGGCGGGCACGGGCGGAGGCGGCGGAGCCTTCTCCTCGGCGGCAATCGCTTCCATGTCCACCTGCGGCTGCACTGCCATCTGGTGGCTGATCACGGAGTACTCGGGCAGTCCGAGCTCGTCGTCGCGCACGCGACGGATCTCGTAGGCGGGCGTCTCGATGTAGCGGTTGGGGACGAGGATCACGCCCACCTCGCTGCGCTCCTCGATGCTGTGCAGCCACTCCCGCTTCTCGTTCATCAGGTAGGTGGCGACGTCCACCGGCAGCTGCGCGATCACCTTGGCGGTGCGGTCCTTGCGGGCCTCCTCGCCGATGAGCCGCAGGATCGCGAGCGCAAGCGACTCGACGCTGCGGATCACGCCCATGCCGTTGCAGCGCGGGCAGGTGATGTTGGTCGATTCGCTGATCGACGGGCGCAGGCGCTGCCGCGACAGCTCGAGCAGGCCGAAGCGCGAGATGCGCCCGAGCTGGATGCGCGCGCGGTCCTGCTTCACGGCGTCGCGCAGGCGGTCCTCGACGGCGCGCTGGTTCTTCTGCGACTCCATGTCGATGAAGTCGATGACGATCAGGCCGCCGACGTCGCGCAGGCGCATCTGGCGGGCGATTTCGTCGGCCGCCTCGAGGTTGGTGTTGAGCGCCGTCGTCTCGATGTCGGTGCAGCGCGTGCTGCGCGCCGAGTTGATGTCGATCGACACCAGCGCCTCGGTGTGGTCGATGACGATCGAGCCGCCCGACGGCAGGTTCACCTTGTGCGAGTAGGCCGACTCGATCTGGCTCTCGATCTGGTAGCGGGTGAACAGCGGGACGTGGTCGTCGTAGAACTTGAGCTTGCGCAGGTTGCCCGGCATGAAGCGCTGCATGTAGTCGCGCGCTTCGTCGTAGATCTCGCGCTTGTCGACCAGGATCTCGCCGATGTCGTCGGAGAGGTAGTCGCGCAGCGCGCGCAGGATCGCCTTCGACTCCTGATAGATCAGGAACGGGGCAGGGCGGCCCTCGGAGGCGTTCTTGATCGCGTTCCAGATGTCGATCAGGTTCGAGACGTCCCACTGCAGTTCCTCGGCCGAGCGGCCGACGCCGGCGGTGCGCACGATGGCGCCCATGCCGTCGGGGATCTGCAGGCTGTCCATCGCCTCGCGCAACTGGTCGCGGTCGTCGCCCTCGATGCGGCGCGAGACGCCGCCGGCGCGCGGGTTGTTGGGCATCAGCACCAGGAAGCGGCCGGCGAGGCTCACGAAGGTGGTGAGCGCCGCGCCCTTGTTGCCGCGCTCTTCCTTCTCGACCTGGACGATGACCTCCTGGCCTTCCTCGATCAGGTCGCGGATGCCGGGGCGGCCCTCGGCGCCCTCGGCGCGCGGCTTGAAGAAGTCCTTGGAAACTTCCTTGAGCGGCAGGAAGCCGTGGCGCTCGGCGCCGTAGTCGACGAAGCACGCCTCGAGGCTCGGCTCGACGCGGGTGATCCGCCCCTTGTAGACGTTGGCTTTCTTGGTTTCCCGGGACGGGATCTCGATGTCGAGGTCGTAGATCCGCTGGCCATCAACCAGTGCAACGCGCAACTCTTCTTCTTGAGTTGCGTTGACGAGCATTCTTTTCATCGGTCCTCGCAATGTTTGCGTTATGGACCGTGAACGGCCGGACGGGGGGTGCCGTGGCTGTCTGGAGAGGTCTTGCAGCGGCGTGGGTCATGCGGCTGTTGTGTGGCGCGCGCACCAGGGTGGTGCAGGCACCGGACCGAATCCTGTGCTTGTTGGCATCTTGCCCGCCGGTGGTCGCGCCGGCCCACTGCCCGCCCGGGCTGTGGCACCTGCGCGTGTTCACGGCAGTGCGATGGTCTGACGTGTCAGAACCAACTAAGATGGGACTCTAGCAAGCGACCTCCGGTAAATCAATGGCTTACGAGAACGGCGCGCCCGCGACGGAAGATTCTGTGAAACCGGTTGCAGGCGGCGTGCAATACGTCGAGGCGGGCGAGGGTGACGCGGGCCAGCGCCTCGACAACTTTCTCGTGCGGGTGCTGAAGGGGGTGCCACGCACCCACGTGTACCGTTTGCTGCGCAAGGGCGAAGTGCGCGTGAACAGCAAGCGCGCCAAACCGGACCAGCGCGTGGAGGCCGGTGACCGCATACGGCTGCCCCCGATCCGTCGTCCGGAGCCCCCTGCTGAGGGCAGCGTTCGCCCCCCGAGCCCGTCCCTGCTGAAGCTCGTCACCGAAGCGATCGTGTATGAGGACGACGACCTGCTGGTGCTC
>DATGDG010000051.1:0-2412 GCA_035311025.1 Casimicrobiaceae bacterium | reverse complement strand
GATTACGGCGCGAACCACATCGACCCCAGGACATTGCGCGGTGTCGGCTTCGCCGGCTTCCGCATCCATTACGCGATCAACTCCCCCAGGTACAGGGACGAAGTGATGGTGTTCCTCGGCGCGAGCTATTTCCGCGCGCTCGGCAAGGACCAGCGCTACGGCATTTCGGCGCGCGGGCTCGCGATCGACACCGGGCTGATGTCGGGCGAGGAGTTTCCCCGCTTCACCGAGTTCTGGATCGAGCGGCCGGCACCCAGCGCGCGCGAACTGGTCATCTATGCGCTGCTCGATTCCCAGCGCGCCACCGGCGCATACCGCTTCGTGCTGCAGCCGGGCGTCGACACCGTCGTCGATGTCAAGTCCCGGATCTTCCTGCGCGAGAACGTCGCCAGGCTGGGCATCGCACCGCTGACGAGCATGTATTACTTCGGCGAGAACAGCAGGAGCGGCATCGACGACTATCGCCCGGAGGTTCACGATTCCGACGGCCTGTCGATCCAGGCCGGGACCGGCGAGTGGATCTGGCGGCCGCTGCTGAACCCCAGGCGCTTGCTGGTCACCTCGTTCGCAGTGACCAATCCTCTCGGGTTCGGCTTGCAGCAGCGCGACCGCAGCTTCGCGAGCTACGAGGACCTCGAGGCGCGCTATGACTTGCGGCCGTCGGTGTGGATCGAGCCCCGGGGTCGCTGGGGCGACGGGCACATCGAACTCGTGCAGATCCCGACGCCCGACGAGACCAACGACAACATCGTCGCGTTCTTCACCCCCGACAACCCGCCCCAGCCGGGCAAGCCGCTCGATGTCGAGTATCGGATGCTCTGGCAGAGGAACAACGAGACCCGCCCGCCGCTCGCGTGGGTCGTCCAGACCCGGCGCGGCCATGGTTACCTGCGCAAGCCCGACGACAGCATCGCGCTGATGGTCGATTTCGAGGGTCCCGCGCTGCGCAAGCTCCCGGCCCATGCGCCGGTGAAGGCGGACGTCACGCCGGATTCGAACGTCGACGTCGTCGAGGCCAACACGATCCACAACGACGTGACCGGTGGCTGGCGCCTCGCGCTGCGCGTCAAGCGCGTGGACGACAAGAAGCCCGGCGAACTGCGCGCGTTCCTGCGCGATGGCAACAAGACACTTTCGGAAACGTGGAGCTACATCCTTCCGGGCCACTGATGGCGGGAGCGCGAGTCGCCGAAGCGCTGCAGCGCTATCTCGCTCGACTGCCGCTGCGCCCCGACCGGCGCGCGGCCATCGCGACCCACGCGCTTGCCGGGGCCGACACGGTCGAGGAGGCGCTGGCCGACGTTCACGCACAACTCGGCGGGTCTGCTGCCGCGAAGGACCTTCCGGCTCACGCGACCATCGGTGCGCGCATCCGGCTGGCGCAGGGCGACCCGAAGACCCCTGCCGGGCCGGTGCTGACGCACGACGTCCAGGGGCGCGAGCGAATCGACACGACGCCGCCGCTGGCGCGAAGCTCGATGGCGCCGCGCGCGTGGCCCCCACACGCATCGCGTCGCGCGCAGCCCGGGGACGCGTGCCCGCCCGGGCTCAGCGCGCAGACCGGTGGCGCCGAGCGCTGGCGCGCCCGCGCGCTGCGGCGGCGCCTGCTGCTGCTCGCGCTGATCGTCGGCCAGACGATCATCGCGACCGATTACATGACCCGGGTGCTGCCCTACCACGGGCGTCAGCCGCTCGAGATCGCGGTGCTGGTGCTGTTCGCGATCCTTTTCGGCTGGATCTCGGCCGGATTCTGGACCGCGATCGCGGGATTCGCCCTGCTCGCGTCGGGTCGCGACCGCTTCGCGATCTCGAGGCGAACCTGCTGCGAAAGCGCGTCGGCAATTCCTGAGGACGCGCGCACCGCGATCGTCATGCCGATCTGCAACGAGGACGTCGTCCGCGTCTTCGCCGGACTGCGCGCGACCTACGAATCGCTGCGCGCGACCGGCGCCCTCGACCGCTTCGACTTCTTCGTGCTCTCCGACAGCGGCAATCCCGACATCCGGGTCGCGGAGATCGACGCGTGGGCAGCGCTCAATCGCGCCGTCGGCGGTTTCGGACGCATCTTCTACCGCTGGCGCCAGCACCGGATCAAGCGCAAGAGCGGCAACATCGCCGACTTCTGCCGACGCTGGGGCCGCAAGTACCGCTACATGGTCGTGCTCGACGCCGACAGCGTGATGAGCGGCGAGTGCCTGACCACGCTGGTGCGGATCGCTGAGGCCAATCCCGACGCCGGCATCATCCAGACTGCGCCGCGGGCAGCCGGACGCGACACGTTCTATGCGCGCGCCCAGCAGTTCGCCACCGGCGTCTACGGACCGCTGTTCACCTCGGGACTGCATTTCTGGCAGTTCGGGGAGTCGCACTACTGGGGGCACAACGCGATCATCCGCGTCGCGCCTTTCATCC
>DATGDG010000050.1:0-5633 GCA_035311025.1 Casimicrobiaceae bacterium | reverse complement strand
ATCGACGACAGTGCCGAGCGCGAGCTCGAGTCGTCGCGCCGGGAGACGGCGTGGCGCGAATTGCGCCGCGATCTCGCGATCTCCATTGCCCTGACGGTGCCGCTGCTGCTGCAGATGGGCGCGATGCTCGTCCCGGGCCTTCGCGCCGGGCACGAGGACCTGCTGCCGCGCTGGCTGCAGTTCGCGCTGGCCACGCCCGTCCAGTTCGCAATCGGCGGCCGTTTCTACGTCGGCGCATGGCATGCGCTGCGCGGCGGCGGCGCGAACATGGACGTCCTGATCGCGCTGGGCACCACGATCGCCTGGACTTTCAGTGCGGTGGTCACCGTCCTGGGCCTGCACCAGCACGTGTATTTCGAGGCGTCGGCCGCGATCATCACCTTGGTGCTGCTCGGCAAGGCGCTGGAAGCTCGCGCCAAGGCGCGCACGTCCGCCGCGCTGGAAGGATTGCTGCGCCTGCAGCCGCCGATCGCGCACGTCGAGCGCGGCGGCGACATCGTCGACGTTCCACTCGGCGAGGTGAAGGTCGGCGACCGCTACGTCGTGCGTGCGGGCGAAGCAGTTCCGGTCGACGGCGTCGTCGTCGACGGCGCGTCGTCGGTCGACGAGAGCATGCTGACCGGTGAGAGCCTGCCAGTCGCGAAGGCCGCGGATGCGAAGGTCTTTGCCGGCACGCTCAATCACGACGGCTTCCTGCGCTGCCGGGCGACCGGCGTGGGCAGCGCGACGCTGCTTGCCGGCATCGTGCGGCTGGTCGGCGAGGCGCAGGGCACCAAGGCGCCGATCCAGAAGCTCGCCGATCGTGTCTCGGGCGTTTTCGTTCCGGTGGTCGTCGCGACCGCGCTGCTGACGTTCTCGCTGACCTGGTGGCTTGCCGGCGACGCGACCGCTGCGCTGGTGAACGCCGTGGCGGTGCTGGTGATCGCCTGCCCCTGCGCGCTGGGCCTCGCGACGCCGACGGCGATCATCGTCGGCACCGGACGCGGCGCGCAGCTCGGCGTGCTGATCCGCAACGCCGTCGCGCTGGAGAACGCGGGCCGCCTGACGACGCTCGTCGTGGACAAGACGGGGACGGTGACCGCGGGCGTGCCTGCGGTGACCGGCGTCCGGCCTGCCGCCGGTGCGACGCGCAGCGACGTGCTCGCCACCGCGGCAGCGCTGGAACAGCGGGCGCTGCATCCGCTGGCGCAGGCGATCGTCGCGCGGGCACGCGACGAGGGCGTGGCATTGCCCGAGGTCGACGGCTTCGCCGCCGTTCCGGGCAGGGGTGCGCGCGGTCGAATCGGCGTCGAGCGTCGCCCTGCGTTGGTGGGGTCGCTGCAGTTCCTGGTCGACGAGGGCATCGCGATCGATACCGGCGAGATCGATGCGCTGCACGCGGCGGGCGACACCGTCGTCGCCGTCGCGGTCGACGGAGCGCTTGCCGGCGTCATCGCGCTGGCAGATCGCGTGCGAACGACGTCGGCGGCGGCGATCGCGCGTCTTGCCGCCCACGGCGTCGGCGTCGTGATGATGTCCGGCGACAACCCGGCCACCGTCGCAGCGATCGCGGCCGAGGTGGGCATCGCGGATCACCGCGGCGGCATGACGCCGGCGGCCAAGGCGCGGGCCATCCGCGAGCTGCGGGCGGCAGGCCGCGTCGTCGGCATGGTCGGCGACGGCGTCAACGACGCCCCCGCGCTCGCCGCGGCTGACGTGAGCTTCGCGATCGGCGCCGGCTCGGCGATTGCAATCGAAGCGGCGGACGTCACCATCGTGCGCGACGACCTGGGCGCAGTCGTCGACGCGATCCTGCTGTCGCGCGCGACGCGCTCCAAGATCCGCCAGAACCTGTTCTTCGCTTTCGGCTACAACGTGCTCGGCATCCCGCTGGCGGCCTTCGGCCTGCTCAATCCGGTGATCGCGGGCGCGGCCATGGCGATGAGCTCGGTATCGGTGGTCAGCAACGCGCTGCTGTTGCGGCGCTTTCGACCCGATTGAGACGACCCGTCCCGGAGGAGCATCCAATGGAAACCGTGAAACTCGACGTGCAGGGCATGACCTGCCAGGGCTGCGTGGCCAGCGTCACGCGGGTACTCAAGGCCGTCCCCGGCGTGACCGCCGCCGCGGTGACGCTGCAGCCGGGTGCTGCGACGGTGACCTTCGATCCTTCGCGCACCAATGTTGCCGCGCTGGGCACGGCGATCCGCGATGCGGGCTATGACGTCGGCGCCTGATTCGGGGCCGGCTGCGGCCGAGGCTACGGCCGATGCGCCTGGCGCAACGTCCCCGGATGCCTGCGCCGCCTGCGAACACCCGGCGCATCCGGCCGTGCCGCGTTCCGCGGAGGACGCCAGGGCGCTCGCGGCGCGCGTCAACCGCATCGAGGGCCAGATTCGCGGCATCGGCAGGATGATCGAGGAGGATCGCTACTGCGTCGACATCCTGACGCAGGTCGCGGCCGTCCAGTCTGCGCTCGATGCATTGGGCATGAAGCTGCTCGAGCACCACCTGCACGGCTGCGTTGCGCACGCGATCGAATCCGGCGACGGCGCCCACGCCATCGACGAGGCGCTTGCCGTCATTCGCAAGTTCGGACGCTGATCACGCCCGTGGCGCGTTCCGCTCGGCCCACGCCGCGAACGCATCGACGAACTTCCTCAGGAAGTCGCGCGTCGAGTCGTTGACGAGCTTGCCCTCGGCGTCGAACAGCGCCGCCGCGCCGCCGATGTAGGCTTCGGGTTGCTGCATCGCAGGCATGTTGAGGAACACCAGCGATTGCCGCAGGTGATGGTTGGCGCCGAAGGCCGACAGCTGGCCCGGCGACACGCTGACGATGCCGCAGGGCTTCGCGTTCCAGACGCTCTTGCCGTAGGGACGGGAGCCGACGTCGATCGCGTTCTTGAGCACACCGGGCACCGAGCGGTTGTACTCGGGAGTCACGAACAGCACGGCGTCCGCCTTGGCGACGCGCGCGCGGAATGCCGCCCATTCGGCAGGAACGCTGCCTTCGTCGAGGTCCTGGTTGTAGAGCGGAAGCTTGCCGATCTCGACGATCTCGAGCTTCAGTGATGCGGGCGCAAGTCCGGTGAGCGCGTTCGCCATCTTGCGGCTGAACGATTCCTTGCGGAGGCTTCCTACGATCACGACGACGTCGCGGGCTGCGGTCATGGGAAATCCTTTTACGTGGTGGGGGCGAATCGAGGCCCACGCGCCGCAGGGGCGCGCGGGCTACGCGGTAACCGTACGAGATTACCAGTGCGCGGTAAGTTCCGTGCCGCAGGAGTTGCCAGCGAGCACAGCGCGGGGCCGCCCGGCGCAAGGGCTGCGCAGGCCGCCGGTGGCATAATGGCCAGGTTCGGGGTGTAGCGCAGCCCGGTAGCGCGCTTGCTTTGGGAGCAAGATGTCGGAGGTTCGAATCCTCTCACCCCGACCAGCAGAATCCTGCGATGCCCGGCATCGAGCCGGACTCCGATACCCGCTGTGCTTCCGCATCCCCCACCCATCAACCGAGAGCTTTCGACGCTCGCGTTCAATCGGCGGGTGCTGGCGCTCGCCACCGACCCCCGCGTCCCGCTGCTCGAGCGCCTGCGTTTCCTCTGCATCGTCGGCAGCAATCTCGACGAATTCTTCGAGATCCGGGTCGCGGGCCTCAAGGAGCAGCTGCGCGAGAACGCGCCGAGCTTCGGCATGTCGGTTCAGGAAGCGCGGGCGCTGCTGGGCCAGATCGGCGTCGAAGTGCGGGCCCTGGTCGCGGATCAGTACCGCGTTCTGAACGACGAGGTGCTGCCGGCGCTCGAGCGCGCGGGCGTGCGCCTGCTCCGTCGGTCCGAGTGGACGCCGGCCCAGCGTGCCTGGGCGGCCGGCTATTTCGCGAGCGAGGTGCGTCCGCTGTTGACCCCGATCGGGCTCGATCCGGCGCACCCGTTCCCGCAGGTGGTCAACAAGTCGCTCAATTTCGTCGTCGAGCTGTCCGGCTCGGATGCCTTCGGCCGCGAGACCGCGATCGCCATCCTGCGCGCGCCACGCGTCCTTCCGAGGGTGATCCGGGTGCCGGGGCAGGGCGACAACGGCCGGCACGATTTCATCCTGCTGTCGTCGATCATCCACACGCACATCTCCGAGCTCTTCCCCGGGAGGGAGGTGATCGCCGATTCCCAGTTCCGCGTGACGCGCGATGCCGACGTCTGGATCGACGAGGAGGAGGTGAAGAACTTGAGGCAGGCGCTGCGAGGCGAGCTTTCGCACCGGCGTTTCGGCAGCGCGGTGCGCCTGGAGCTTCCGGAAGGCTGTCCGAGGCAGCTCGCCGATTTCCTGTTGCCCCATTTCGAGCTCGCGCCCGACGACCTCTATCACTGCAACGGTCCGGTCAACATTATGCGGCTCGAATCGCTGATCGACCAGGTCGACATCGATGCGCTCAAGTATCGGCCGTTCCGTCCCGGGCTGCCGTCCCGGCTGCCCGCGACTGCGGACGTCCTGGTCGCCATGCGCCAGCGCGACATCCTGCTGCATCACCCTTACCAGTCGTTCGAGCCGGTCGTCGAGTTCATCCGCAAGGCGGTGCAGGATCCCGACGTCCTCGCGATCAAGCAGACGGTCTATCGGACCGGGGTCAACTCCGAGCTGATGGAGGCGCTGGTCGATGCCGCGCGCCAGGGCAAGGAGGTGACCGTCGTCGTCGAATTGATGGCGCGTTTCGACGAGGAGACCAACATCGACTGGGCGGAGCGGCTCGAGCAGGCCGGCGCGCAGGTGGTCTACGGCGTGTTCGGCCTCAAGACCCACGCCAAGCTGGTGCTGATCACGCGTCGCGAAGCCGATGCGCGCGGACGACCGGTCCTGGCGTCCTATGCCCATCTGGGAACCGGCAACTACCATCCCCGCACGACGCGCCTCTACACCGATTTCGGGCTCCTGACCTCGGACCCGGGGATCTGTGCGGACGTTGCGGAAGTCTTCCTGCACATCACGAGCCTCGCCAAGGCGAACCGGCTGCGGCACATGCTGCTTGCGCCGTTCACGATGCAGTCGCGGGTGATCGCGATGATCCGGCGCGAGGCGCGACACGCCCGCAGCGGACGTCCGTCCGGCATCAAGGCCAAGATGAACGCGCTGGTCGACGACGGCGTGATCCAGGCGCTGTACGCGGCGTCGAAGTCGGGCGTGCCGATCGACCTGATCGTCCGCGGCGCGTGCTCGCTGCGCCCGGGCGTGCCGGGCGTCTCGGAGACGATCCGGGTGCGCTCGATCCTCGGACGGTTCCTCGAGCATCACCGCGTCTGGCGTTTCGAGAACGCGGGGAAGCCGGCGGTCTGGCTGTCGTCCGCGGACTGGATGGGACGCAACCTGTTCAAGCGCATCGAGGTGGCGTTCCCGCTGCGCGATCCCGAGCTTGCCGAGCGCGTCGTCGCCGAAGGACTCGACATCTATCTGCGCGACACCGAAGGCGCCTGGGAGCTTGCGGCGGACGGGAGCTGGACCAAGCTGCAGCCCGCGGCGGGTGCGACGCCGTTCTCGGCGCAGGCAGACCTGCTGACTTGCCTTTCGAATGGCCGCAGCGGGCTTTCCCGCCACCAGGAGCTGCCGGCCTACCTGCAGGCGGCGCCCTGACGGCCCGGACCCAGATGGACCTCATCCTGTGGCGCCACGCC
>DATGDG010000049.1:0-1868 GCA_035311025.1 Casimicrobiaceae bacterium | reverse complement strand
TGATCGTGAAGGTCGGCGCGACGCCGGTGTTCGTCGACTGCGATCCGGTGACACGCAACATCGACCTCGACCAGGTCGGGGCGCGCATCGGGCCGCGCACGCGGGCGATCATCCCGACCCACTGGCCGGGATCGCTGGTCGACATGGACGCCCTCCACGCGCTCGCGCGCCGGCACGGCCTGCGCGTCATCGAGGACGCCGCGCTGGTGATCGGTTCGCGGTGGAAAGGCAGGCCGGTCGGCGCATTCGGCGACCTCGTGACGTTCAGCTTCCATCCGAACAAGAACATGACGTCGATCGAGGGCGGCGCACTGGTGTGCAACGACGCCGACGAGGCGCGTCGGGTCGACATCCTGCGCTTCCACGGCATCGAGCGCCTGCCGGACGGCACGCGCGACGTCGGCTTTCCCGGCGGCAAGTTCAACCTTCCCGACGTCAACGCGAGGATCGGCCTCGCACAGCTCGAGCGCCTGCCCACGTTCCTCGACCAGCGCCGCGCGCTGGCGGCGCGCTACTTCGAGCGTTTCGCGACCGATCCCGCCTGCGTGCTGCCGCCGCGCCCGGTCGAGGGCGACGGACAGTCGTGGAACATGTTCTGCATCCTGCTGCCGCTGGACCGGGTGACGCTGTCGCGCAAGGCCTTCCGCGACGCACTGGCCGAACGCGGCATCGCGACCGGCGTGTCCTACGAGGCGCTGCACCTGTCGACGTTGGGACGCCGCTACGGCTACCGGCCGGGAGACCTGCCGCACGCCGAGCGGATCGCGGATTCCACGGTCACCCTGCCGCTGCACGCCGCGATGAGCGCCGCCGACGTCGATCGCGTCTGCGAGGCCTGCGCCGAAATCATCGCCGCCCATCGCGGCCCACGACCATGAGCGCCGAAGGGCCGTCCCGAGGCGCGAATTCCGCCCCCTCCGGGGGCAGCGCAGCGGCGAATGCCGCAAGCGTGGGGGTCGTTCAATGAGCGCACCCGTGCTTTCCGTCGTCATCCCCGTCTACAACGAGGAAGCGGGCCTGCCGCAGCTGTTCGCGCGACTCTACCCGGCGCTCGACGCGCTGCGGCTGCCTTACGAGGTGATCTTCATCAACGACGGCAGCCGCGATCGGTCGGCGGCGATGCTGAAGGACCAGTTCGCGGCGCGACCGGACGTCACCCGCGTAATCCTGTTCAACGCGAATTTTGGCCAGCACCTGGCGATCCTCGCGGGATTTTCGCGGGTGCGCGGCGAGCGCATCGTGACCCTCGACGCGGACCTGCAGAACCCGCCCGAGGAGATCGGCAAGCTGCTCGCCGCGATGGACGCCGGCGCCGACTACGTCGGCGGCGTGCGGCGCAACCGCGAGGACGCATGGTGGAGACGCTCGGCGTCGCGCCTGATGAACCGGCTGCGCGAGCGGATCACCCGCATCAGGATGACCGATCAGGGCTGCATGCTCCGCGCCTACAGCCGCGACATCGTCGACGCGGTTGCCGCGGCGCGCGAGGTCAGCGTCTACATCCCGGCACTCGCCTACACGTTCGCGCACCACCCGACCGAGATCGACGTCGAGCACGAGGAGCGCTCGGCTGGCGAGTCCAAGTACTCGCTCTATCGGCTGATCCGGCTCAACTTCGATCTGGTGACCGGCTTCTCGCTGGTGCCGCTGCAGCTGTTCTCGGTGCTGGGGATGCTGGTCGCCTTCGGATCGATCGTCCTCTACGCAGTGGTCATGACCGAGCGCACGATCGCCGGCGGACTGCTCGAAGGCATCAAGACGCTGTGGGATCGGGACATCCTCGCGTTCTTCCTGATCGGCTGGACGATGTTCGGCGTGGGGCTGCTCGGCGAGTACGTCGGGCGCCTCTATCAGCAGGTGCGCGACCG
>DATGDG010000048.1:0-2128 GCA_035311025.1 Casimicrobiaceae bacterium | reverse complement strand
TCCTGCGCGGCACCGGCCTCGGTGCGATCCTCGGCGTGCTGCCGGGCGGCGGCGCGCTCTTGTCGTCGTTCGCGGCCTACACCATGGAAAAGAAGTTTTCCAAGACGCCGGAGCGTTTCGGCCACGGCGCGATCGAAGGCGTCGCGAGTCCCGAGGCGGCATCGCACTCCAAGACCCAGGTCGATTTCATCCCGACGATGAGTCTCGGCATCCCGGGCGATCCGGTGATGGCCCTGCTGCTGGGCGCGCTGATGGTGCAGGGGATCGCGCCGGGTCCGCAGCTGATCACCGAGCACGCGGACCTGTTCTGGGGCCTGATCGCGAGCTTCTGGGTCGGGAACGTCCTGCTGCTGATCCTCAACGTGCCGCTGATCGGCATCTGGGTCAAGGTGCTGCGCGTTCCCTACCGGCTGATGTTCCCCTGTGCGCTGTTCTTCATCGCGGTCGGGGTCTACAGCACCAACAACAGCCTGTTCGAGGTCAACGAGGTGCTGGTGTTCGGCATCGCCGGCGCCATCTTCATGGCACTGGATTTCCCGGTCGCGCCGGTCCTCCTGGGCTACGTGCTGGGTCCGCTGGTCGAGGAGAATTTCCGGCGTGCGCTGCTGCTGTCGCGCGGCAACATGGGCGTGTTCCTGGAACGGCCGATCAGCCTGACCTTCGTCATCCTGTGCGCGCTGCTGATCGCCCTGCAGGTGTTCTTCGCACTGCGCGCGGCGCATGCGAGCCGGCGCGCGAAACGCGGGTCCCGCTACGCCGGGGGGCCGGCGCGCGCCGTGCCGCCGGGGGATTGATCCGCGCGCGGTGAAAGCGGGGCGGGGCGGCGCCCGGTCCCTGATGGCGGCGAAGTCCGCCGAGTCACTGGACCGGAACCGGGGACAGCGCTTCCTCGAGGAAGGCGACGCTGCGATCGACGTTCTCGAGCTTGTCGAGCCCGAAGAGGCCGATGCGGAACGTGCGGAAATCCGCGGGCTCGTCGCACTGCAGCGGGACGCCGGCGGCGGTCTGCAGGCCCATGCCGATGAATCGCTTGCCGGACTGGATGTCGGGGTCGTCGGTGTAGCTGACGACCACGCCCGGAGCAGCATAACCCTCGGCCGCGACGCTCGCGAAGCCGCGGCCCGCCAGCATCGCGCGCACGCGATCCCCGAGCGACTGCTGCGCGTCGCGGGCCCGGTCGAAGCCGAACCGCTCGGTGTCCTTCATCATGTCGCGCAGCCGCGCAAGCGAATCGGTAGGCAGCGTCGCATAGTAGGCGTGCCCGCCGCCTTCGTAGGCCTCCATGATGCCCAGCCACTTGCGCAGGTCGCAGGCGAAGCTCGTGCTGGTCGTCGAATCGATCGCGGACCTCGCGCGTTTGCCGAGCATCACGAGGGCGAAGCCCGCGTGGCTGCTCCAGCCTTTCTGCGGCGCGCTGATCAGGACGTCGACGCCGCTGTCGGCCATGTCGACCCACATCGCGCCCGACGCGATGCAGTCGAGGACGAACATGCCGCCGACTGCGTGCACCGCGTCGGCGACGGCCCGCAGGTAGGCGTCGGGCAGGATGATTCCCGATGCGGTCTCGACGTGGGGGGCGAACACCAGCGCCGGGCGCTCGCGCGCGATCGTGCCGATCACCTCGTCGATCGGGGCGGGGGCGTACGGCGCGGGGCTGCCGCCGGCCACGGGGCGCGCCTTCAGCACCAGCGATTCCGACGGAATCGTCCCGGCGTCGAAGATCTGGGTCCAGCGATAGCTGAACCAGCCGTTGCGCAACACCAGGCATTTGCGTCCCGTCGCGAACTGCCGCGCGACGGCCTCCATGCCGAAGGTGCCGCTGCCTGGGACGACGATCGCCGAGTGCGCGTGGTAGACCCGCTTCAGGGTGTCGGAGACGTCGCGCATCACGCCCTGAAACCGCCGCGACATGTGGTTGAGCGCGCGGTCGGTGTAGACGACCGAGTACTCGAGCAGGCCTTCGGGATCGACGTCGGGAAGTAAGCCGGGCACGGGCAGCTC
This sequence comes from Casimicrobiaceae bacterium, assembly GCA_035311025.1. Classification (GTDB taxonomy): domain Bacteria; phylum Pseudomonadota; class Gammaproteobacteria; order Burkholderiales; family Casimicrobiaceae; genus VBCG01. Next base: position 127 of record DATGDG010000048.1, on the reverse strand, counting down.
CATTGCATCGTGACGAATGGACTGTTGAGCTTAGCACGGCGCCTCGGCGCCTCGTGGGGTGCTTTGATCTGCGTCGAATTCCGGCGCGCTCGGCCGGCGTAGGCTGCGTAGCGGGTGGGTTTGACCG
>DATGDG010000047.1:0-1645 GCA_035311025.1 Casimicrobiaceae bacterium | reverse complement strand
GTCGGTGCGCTGGGCGAAGGCGCGGCCTTCTCCGACGTCGCCGAATCGGCGCGCGCGTACGAGTCGCGGCAGGCCGAGCTGCACGCGCGGGTCAAGGTGCGCATCAAGGAAGTCGACATCAAGGTCGGTGAGAACGGCCAGCCGGAGCGCGTGGAAAAGATCACGCGCTACGACACGACCGTCGGCCGCGCGCTGCTGTCCGAGATCCTGCCGCCCGGGTTCCCCTTCAGCTACATCAACAAGCCGCTCAAGAAGAAGGAGATCTCCCGCATCATCAACGCGAGCTTCCGCCGCTGCGGTCTGCGCGAGACGGTGATCTTCGCCGACAAGCTGATGCAGGCGGGCTACGGACTGGCCACGCGCGGCGGGATCTCGTTCGCCGCCGACGACATGCTGGTGCCGGCGGAGAAGCACAAGATCATCGCCGACTCCGAGGCGCAGGTGAAGGAGATCGAGGCGCAGTACACGTCGGGTCTCGTCACGCAAGGCGAGCGCTACAACAAGGTCGTCGACATCTGGGGCCGCGCCGGCGACGACATCGCCAAGGCGATGATGGCCCAGCTCGGCACGATGGAGGTCGCCGATGCCGACGGCAAGATGGTGAAGCAGGATTCGTTCAACTCGATCTTCATGATGGCGGACTCGGGCGCGCGCGGCTCGGCGGCGCAGATCCGGCAGCTCGCCGGCATGCGCGGACTGATGGCCAAGCCGGACGGATCGATCATCGAGACGCCGATCACCGCGAACTTCCGCGAAGGCCTGAACGTGCTGCAGTACTTCATCAGCACCCACGGCGCACGCAAGGGCCTGGCCGACACTGCGCTGAAGACGGCGAACTCCGGCTACCTGACGCGCCGCCTGGTCGACGTGACGCAGGACCTCGTCGTGACCGAGCACGACTGCGAGACGAAGAACGGCGTGGCGATGAAGGCGCTGGTCGAAGGCGGCGAGGTCATCGAGCCGCTGCGCGAGCGCATCCTCGGCCGCGTCGCGGCTTCCGACGTCGTCAACCCGGAAACGCAGGAAACCCTCTATCCGGCGGGAACGCTGCTGGGCGAGGACGAGGTCGAGCAGATCGAGCTCCTCGGCATCGACGAGGTCAAGGTGCGCACGCCGCTCACCTGCGACACGCGCTATGGCCTGTGCGCCGCGTGCTACGGCCGCGACCTCGGGCGCGGGCACCTGGTCAACGTCGGCGAGGCGGTGGGCGTCATCGCCGCCCAGTCGATCGGCGAGCCTGGCACGCAGCTGACGATGCGCACGTTCCACATCGGCGGCGCGGCATCGCGTACCGCGGCGGCGTCGCAGGTCGAATCGAAGTCGGCGGGCACCGTGCGCTTCTCCTCGCTGATGCGCTACGTCACCAACGCCAAGGGCGATCTCGTCGTTATCGCGCGCTCGGGCGAAGTGATGATCCACGACGACAACGGCCGCGAGCGCGAGCGCCACAAGGTTCCGTACGGCGCGACGCTGCAGGTGAAGGACGGCGACACGGCGAAGGCGGGCAAGGTGCTGGCGCAGTGGGACGCGACGGCGCGGCCGATCATCACCGAGTACGCGGGCACGGTGAAGTTCGAGAACGTCGAGGACGGCGTGACGGTCGCGAAGCAGGTCGACGAAGTGACCGGCCTGTCGACGCTGGTCG
>DATGDG010000046.1:0-6870 GCA_035311025.1 Casimicrobiaceae bacterium | reverse complement strand
GCCGACGCCTCGAAATAGACGTGCTGGTGCAACCCGAGAACGGTGACGACCGCGCTGAACGTCCAGGCGATCGACGTCCCAAGCGCGATCAGCACGTCCATGTTGGCTCCGCCGCCGCGCAGCGAATTCCACGCGCCGACATAGAAACGACGCCCGATCACGAACTGCACCGGCGTGGCCAGCGCGAACTGCAGCCAGCGGGGCAGGAGTTCCTCGTGGCCCGTCGCCGTCCCCGGAACGAGCATCGCGACCATCTGCAGCAGCAGCGGCGCGGTCAGCGCGATCGAGATCGCGAGCTCCCGGCGCAATGCGCGCCACGCGGTTTCCCGGCGCGACGACTCGAGCTCGCGCTCCGCACCCTCGTCGACCTTGAGGCGCGCGCCGTAGCCGGCGCGAGCGACCGCGGCGACCAATGCGTCGACGTCGGCGCGCGCGCGGTCATAGCGGACGCTCGCAGATTCGGTGGCGAAATTGACGGTGGCTTCGACCCCGTCCATCCGGTTCAGAACCTTTTCGATCCGGGTCGCGCAGGCCGCACAGGTCATGCCCTCGAGCGCCAGGTCGGCACGCGCGTCGGGCTCGCAGACCTCGCCTGCGACCCGCGCTGCGTCCCGTCCCGACGTGCCCGGTGGCTTCCGGACCGGGCGGCCCGAAGCCACCTCTCCGGGCGCGGCGCCCGCTGGCCTGACCGTCGTATCCATGTCGAAATCCTATACCCTGATGGGGTATGTGTCAACATACCCGGTCCTGGTATGCCACCCCGCGTCGCGAAGCGGCACAGCGGCTGCGGCCGGCGCGCCTGCGGTCGCATTTGCCGCCGGCCCCGCCTGTCGACGGACCGGGCGCCTGGCTAGGACTCGGGCTTCAACTGGGGGAACAGGATGACGTCGCGGATCGACGGGCTGTCGGTCAGGAGCATCACCAGGCGATCGATGCCGATGCCCTCGCCGGCGGTCGGCGGCAGCCCGTATTCGAGCGCGCGCACGTAATCGGCGTCGTAATACATCGCCTCCTCGTCGCCGGCCTCCTTGGCGGCGGCCTGGGCGGCGAAGCGCGCGGCCTGGTCCTCGGGGTCGTTGAGCTCCGAGAAGCCGTTTGCGATCTCCCGCCGGGTGATGAAGAGCTCGAAGCGGTCGGTGATCGCAGGGTTCGCGTCGTTGGCGCGGGCGAGCGGCGACACGTCGGTCGGGTGCGCGACGATGAACGTCGGCTGGACCAGCTTCTCCTCGGTCGTCTGCTCGAAGAGCTTGAGCTGCAGCAGCCCCACACCGTCGGTCGCGAACACTTCCTCGTCGAACGGGGCGAGTGCCACGCGCAGGTATTCCGGCTTGGCGAGCTCGTGCAGCGGGTACTGCGGATTGTGCTTGTGGATCGCCTCGGCCATCGTCAGCCGGTCGAACCGGCCGGAAAGGTCGATCGTCTCGCCCTGGTAGGTGACGCAGGTCGTCCCGAGCACCCGCTGCGCGACCGTGCGCAGCAGCTCTTCGGTCAGGTCCATCAGGTAGCCGTAGTCCCGGTAGGCCTCGTAGAACTCCAGCATCGTGAACTCGGGGTTGTGCCGCGTCGAGATGCCTTCGTTGCGGAAGTTCCGGTTGATCTCGAAGACCTTCTCGAGGCCGCCGACGACCAGCCGCTTCAGGTAGAGCTCGGGCGCGATCCGCAGGAAGAGTTCCATGTCGAGTGCGTTGTGGTGCGTCGCGAACGGGCGCGCCGCGGCGCCGCCCGGGATCGGATGCATCATCGGCGTCTCGACTTCGAGATAGCCGCGCGCGACGAAGAACTCGCGCATCGCCTGCACGATCTGCGAGCGCTTGACGAAGACATCGCGCGATGCCGGGTTGGTGATCAGGTCGACGTGGCGCTGGCGGTAGCGCTGCTCCTGGTCGGTCATGCCGTGGAACTTCTCGGGCAGCGGGCGCAACGACTTGGCGAGCAGCCGCACCGAATCGCACCTGACCGAGAGCTCGCCGGTCTTGGTCTTGAACAGCGTGCCGGTCGCGCCGACGATGTCGCCGAGGTCCCAGTGCTTGAACGCGTCGAGCGTGGCCGCGCCGACGCCGTCGAGGGTGACGTAGAGCTGGATGCGCCCCGACATGTCGGCGATCGTCGCGAAGCACGCCTTGCCCATCACGCGCTTCAGCAGCATGCGTCCCGCCACCGCCACCCGGATCGCGGCAGGCTCGAGCTCGGCGTTCTCCTTCGCATCGTGGGCAGCGTGCAGCTCGCCGGCCAGCGCGTCGCGGCGAAAATCGTTCGGGTAGGCCTGGCCCGCGGCCCGCAGCGCCGCGAGCTTTGCGCGCCGCTCGGCGATGACCTGGTTCTCGTCGCGTGGTTCTTGTTCGTTCAAGTCAGACTCCCTGCTTCAGGCTCGCCGCGATGAAATCGTCGAGATCGCCGTCGAGCACCGCCTGCGTGTTGCCCACCTCATGATTGGTCCGCAGGTCCTTGATCCGCGATTGGTCGAGCACGTACGAGCGGATCTGGTGACCCCAGCCGATGTCGGTCTTGGAATCCTCGAGCTTCGCCTGCTGCTCCTGGCGCTTGCGCGACTCGAGCTCGTAGAGCTTCGACTTGAGCATCGAGAACGCCTCGGCGCGGTTTCGGTGCTGCGAGCGGTCGTTTTGGCACTGCACGACGATGTTGGTCGGCAGATGGGTGATGCGCACCGCCGAATCGGTCTTGTTGATGTGCTGCCCGCCGGCGCCCGACGCCCGGTAGGTGTCGATGCGCAGGTCGGCGGGGTTGATCTCGACCTCGATCGACTCGTCGACCTCGGGGTAGACGAACACGCTTGCGAACGACGTGTGGCGCCGCGCGTTGGAGTCGAACGGACTCTTGCGCACCAGCCGGTGCACGCCGGTCTCGGTGCGCAGGTAGCCATACGCATATTCGCCGTCGACCTTGATCGACGCGCTCTTGATGCCGGCGACTTCGCCCGGCGACTCCTCGAGGACTTCGACCTTGTAGCCCTTGCGCTCGCAGTAGCGCAGGTACATCCGGAGCAGCATCGACGCCCAGTCCTGCGCCTCGGTACCACCGCTGCCCGCCTGGATGTCGATGAACGCGTTGCCGGGGTCGAGCGGATTGTGGAACATCCGCCGGAACTCGAGGCCGGCGACCGTGCGCTCGAGCCTGGCGACGTCGGCCTCGATCGAGCCGAGCGTCGCGTCGTCGCCTTCCGCCCGAGCCATCTCATACAGCTCGGCGCTGTCGTCGAGGCCCGAATGCAGCGCCGTCAGCGTCAGCACGACGCCGTCGAGTTCCTTCTTCTCCTTGCCGAGCTCCTGGGCGCGCTTCGGGTTGTCCCAGATCTTCGGGTCCTCGAGCTCGCGGTCGACCGCGGCCAGGCGTGCCGCTTTCACTTCGAAGTCAAAGATACCTCCGAAGTTGCGAGGTCCTGTCCTTCAGGCCGGCAATCGCGTTGCCGATCGCGTTCAGGTGTTCGGCTTCCATCTTCATTTCCCGTCGAATTCATGCGAACCGTACATTATAGCTTTTCGCGGCCCCGCTCGAGGCCGGTCCACGCACCGCGCGAGATGGAACGCGACGACCCGCCGGTATCGCCGGAAAACGCCTAAAATCGATGGTTTCGCATCGATCCGCGCATACCCGGAGCAACCCATGCCGATCCTCTTCGTCAACAAGACCCGCGTCGACATCTCGGACCGCGTGCCGGGCGATACGCCGCTGCTGTGGATCCTGCGCGATTCGCTGAACCTCACCGGCACCAAGTACGGCTGCGGCAAGGCCCTGTGCGGGGCGTGCACGGTGCTGGTCGAGGGACAGCCCACCCGTTCCTGCCAGGTCCCGCTGTCGTCGATCAAGCTCGGCACCGACATCACGACGATCGAGGGCCTCAAGACCCGCGAAGCGCAGGCACTGCAGACATCGTGGGAGAAGCTCGACGTCCCCCAGTGCGGCTACTGCCAGTCGGGACAGATCATGTCGGCGGCGGCACTGCTCGCGAAGAACCGGCATCCCAGCGACGCCGACATCGACGACGCGATGGCCGGCAACCTCTGCCGCTGTGCGACCTACGCGCGCATCCGCGCCGCGATCAAGGACGCCGGCAAGAGCCTGGGCTGAGGGGCCGACGATGAATCCGATGCGCATGTTCACATCCCAGTCCCCGGCCGAGCGCGCGAGCCGCCGCGTGTTCCTGAAGGTCACGGCTGCGGCCGCCGGCGGCCTGACGCTGGGCATCTTCAGCGTCGACCCGGCGCAGGGCGCGACTGCAAGGGCCGCCAGGACCGCGGCCTCCGGCCCCGCATTCGCCCCCAATGCATTCCTGCGGATTGCCCCCGACAGCTCGGTGACGGTGATCGTCAAGCACCTCGAGATGGGCCAGGGCACCTACACCGGATTGCCGACGCTCATCGCCGAGGAACTCGACGCCGCGTGGTCGCAGGTGAAGGTCGAAGGCGCCCCTGCCGATGCGAAGCTCTACGCGAACCTCAACCCTGAGTGGCATTCGGCGCAGGGGACCGGCGGCTCGAGCTCGATGGCCAACTCGTTCGAGCAGTACCGCCAGGCCGGTGCGGCTGCGCGCGCGATGCTGGTCGCAGCCGCTGCTTCACGCTGGAAGGTCGCCGCCGACGCGATCACCGTGAAGAACGGCGTCGTCTCCCACGGCGCGAGGAAAGCGGGCTTCGGCGAGCTCGCGACGGCCGCCGCCAAAGTGCCGGTTCCGGCATCGCCGAAGCTCAAGGATCCGAAAGACTTCGTCTACATCGGCAAGCGCGTGCCGCGCACCGACACGAAAGCGAAATCGACGGGAACGGCGATCTACACCCAGGACGTCCAGCTGCCGGGGATGCTGACCGCGGTCGTCGCGCATCCGCCGCGCTTCGGCGCCGGCGTCAAGAACATCGACGCGGGCGGGCTCAAGGGATTGCCGGGCATCGGCTTCGTCGTCGAGGTGCCCAACGGCGTCGCCGTGGTCGCGAACAGCTTCTGGGACGCCAAGCGCGGGCGCGACGCGCTGAAGATCGAGTGGGACGAGGCGACCGGCTTCAAGTACTCGTCGTCGGACATCCTCGCCGACTACAAGCGCCTCGCCGCCATGCCCGGGAAAGTCGCGCGCAACGATGGCGATGCGGCGGGCGCGCTCGCCAAGGCGGCGCACAAGCTCGATGCCGCCTACGAGTTCCCTTACCTCGCGCACGCGGCGATGGAACCGATGAACTGCGTGATCCGCCTCGACGCCGACGGCGCCGAAGTGTGGAACGGCGAGCAGTTCCAGACGGTCGACCAGGCCGCCGTCGCCAGGACCCTCGGGCTCGAGCCTGCCCAGGTCAGGCTGAACCAGCTCTATGCCGGCGGCAGTTTCGGACGCCGCGCCAATCCGAATTCCGACTACGTGCTCGAGGCCGCCGCGATCGTCAAGGGCATGGCGGCGCAAGGCAAGCGGGGCATCCCCGTCAAGCTCGTCTGGACCCGCGAGGACGACATGCAGGCCGGCTATTTCCGCCCGGCGTACTACCACACGCTGCAGGCGGGCCTCGATGCCGACGGCAACGTCGTCGCGTGGCAACAGAGGATCGTCGGCCAGTCGATCCTGGACGGCACGCCGATGGCCGGGATGATCAAGGACGGCATCGACCCGACCTCGGTCGAGGGCGCGGCGAACCTGCCCTACGCGATCGCCAACCTCCACGTCGACCTGCATTCGCCCCAGGTCGGCGTGCCGGTGCAGTGGTGGCGCTCGGTGGGCTCGACGCACACGGCATTCTCGATCGAGACGTTCATCGACGAGCTCGCCGCGACGGCCGGCAAGGACCCGGTGGCCTTCCGCAAGGCGCTGCTCGCCAAGCAGCCCAAGCATCTGTCGGTGCTCGAGCTTGCCGCCGACAAGGCCGGCTGGGGACAGCCGCTCGCCCCGGGCAGGAACGGTGCGAAGCGCGCGCGCGGCATTGCGGTCCACGAATCGTTCGACACGGCGGTTGCGCAGGTCGTCGAGGTCAGCGTCAACGCCGACCGATCGTTCACCGTCGATCGCGTCGTCTGTGCAGTCAACTGCGGACTCGCGGTCAATCCCGACGTTGTTCGCGCGCAGATGGAGGGCGGCATCGGCTACGGCCTGTCGGCCGCGCTGTACGGCGAGATCACGATCAGCAATGGCGTGGTCGAGCAGTCGAACTTCGACAACTACCGCGTGCTGCGCATCAACGAGATGCCGGTGATCGAGGTGCACATCGCGCCTTCGAGCGCGGCACCGACCGGCGTCGGCGAGCCCGGCGTCCCGCCGATCGCACCGGCCATCGCCAACGCGCTGGCCGCGGCCACCGGCAGGCGGCTGCGCAAGCTGCCGCTCGACCTCGGGGCATAGGGGCGGGCGGCGAGCGAAGGCCGGCGCAGGATGATGCACACACCCGCGGGCTTCGTGCCCTCGCAAGTCGCCCCGGCCGCGCTGCCGGGAACCGCACTGGTCTTCGCCTTCTGCGACGCGAAACTGCTGGTCACGGGCGGCGACGTCGCGCCGACGGTGCCCACGCTCGCCGAATTCGAGCACGCGGGGCTCGCGGGAAACCGCCATTACCTCGGCCGGCTGCAGGGCATCGACTGCATCGCGGTGACGCTGCCCGATGCGGCGGCAAAGCCCGCCGCGACCGCTCCCGCAGGATGGCGCCGCGAGGGGCTGCGCGCGCTGTTCCTGCGCATGCGCGACGACCTGCTGGCACTCGCGGCACGCGCGTTCCAGGTCGTCGACTGGGACCGCTCGCATCGCTATTGCGGGCGTTGCGGCACGCCGACGCGCGATCGCGACGACGAGCGCGCGAAGCTGTGTCCTGCCTGCGGCCACGTCGCCTACCCGCGGATTTCCCCGGCGATGATGGTCCTGGTCACGCGCGGGAGCGAGGTGCTGCTCGC
>DATGDG010000045.1:0-2684 GCA_035311025.1 Casimicrobiaceae bacterium | reverse complement strand
GTCGCGACCTGCGGGTCGCGCCCGGCGACCGCGAGCAGCGCCGCAATCCCCGGCTGGGGGCGTCCGGAGCGTATGCGGGCGAGTCCCTGCTCGACCAGGATCCGGTTGACTTGGTCGAGGCGCACGACGTCGGCGACGGTGCCCAGCGCGACCAGGTCGAGCAGTGCGCCGAGGTTGGGTCCGGCGCGGTCCGAAAAGGCGCCGGTCTCGCGCAATCGCGCGCGCACCGCGCACAGCACGTAGAACATGACCCCGACACCCGCGATGTTCTTCGACGGGAAGGCGCAGCCGGGCTGGTTGGGATTGACGATGATCGCGGGCGCCGGGAGCACCGGCCCCGGCAGATGATGATCGGTGACGAGCACGTCGATTCCCCGCGCGGCCGCCGCCGCGACGCCCTCGACGCTCGCGATGCCGTTGTCGACGGTCACGACCAGCCGCGGTTCACGCCGCGCCGCGACTGCGACGATCTCGGGGGTCAGCCCGTAGCCGAACTCGAAGCGGTTGGGAACCAGGAATTCGACTTCCGCCCCCATCATTCGCAGGCCGCGGACGCCCACCGCGCAGGCCGTTGCGCCGTCGGCGTCGTAATCCGCGACGATCAGGATGCGCTCGCGCCGGGCGATCGCGGCTGCAAGGCGATCGGCAGCCCGGTCGATGTTCAGGAGCGAGCCGTAGCCGGGGAGCGCGCCGAGCGAATGATCGAGCTCCGCCACGGACGCGATGCCGCGCGCGGCGTAGATCCGCGCGAGGACGGGCGGGATGCCTGCCGCGGCGAGCGACGCCGTCGTGTCCGGGACGGCGCGGCGCGAGATGTTCATGTGCGGGCTGCGGGCGGGATCCGGAAGGCGTGCCCGCGCAGTCGTGCAGCGAGGCGCGCGAGGGGCCCGGACGGCCGTGCCGTCCACGTCGCTGCAACGCCGTTCCCGTCTGCGACGAGGTGCAGCGCGTCGATGCGTCGCCCTTCGAGCAGTGCGAGCGCGGGTTGGAGCCGGTCGCGGGCGAATGCGCCCACCGCGCCATCGCCCCCTTCGCTGCCGATCCGTTCGGTGACGACGATCGTCGTCGCATCGCCTGCGCTGGGGTCGCCTTGCGCGCGGTGTCGGTCGGGTGCCTCTTCGGGCCAGCCGGGCGCCGGTGGCCAGGGCGTCACGCTGCCGCCGCTCGCGAGCGCCATGCCGCGCGCGATGTCGCCGGTGCGCCCGGCTGCGGCCGACACGTGGACCGGAGCTTGCGAGGCAGCCCGCGCGAGCCGCCCCCCGCCCCAGAACCAGACGGCATTGGCGCTTTGCCGACCCTCGCGCTCGCGGAAGGCATTGACCGGGTGGTCGTGCAGCAGCATGCCGATCTCATCCTGCCAGCGCTTCCACGTTCGCGCGTGATGCCCTTTCGGCATGTGCGCGAGCAGGCTCTGTCCTACGACGGCATCGACGTCGGTCGTCGTGATCTGCGGCGCCTGCGCGGCATACACGAACCACGCCCCGGTGCGAGGGCCCACGAAGCGCAGGCCGTCCCCCGCGAAGTGGTCTGCAAGCGTCGTGACCAGCGCCTCCGCTTCTTCGCGCCGGAGGTCGTCGATGCGCCGGGTCAGCACGACGTCCGCTGCGCCGGCATCGAGGTGCACCGGATCGGCGAAGCTCACCCAGGCCTCGCCCGGATCGGCCCCCGCGCCGAGTGCGGCGAGCGGCGCGAGCGGCGTGGCATCGGGCCATTGCGACGCCCGCAGCATCGCCCCCGCGATTCCCGCCGGTTGGATGCGCGGGCCGCCTGCATGACGGGCGAGCCTCGCGAAGGCAGGTTCGCGCTCGATCGCGCCGGAGGGCGACGCCAGCAGGCCGGGCGCGACGAGCACGAGTGACATCGGAGGTGGCAGCGGGAAGTGGCAGCGGGAAGTGGTAGCGACAAGGTCGGTCGCGGAACGGAAGCGCGACGGCGAACGTCGAAGGGGAGCGGCGCTGCCGGCGCGCGAGAGCCGGTGCGGGCAGTGCTGCGCCCCGTCATTTTACCCGTTCCACCATGCGATAATCCGCCCGCGTCGATGCCACGGACCGGGGATGTCTCCGCTGCGGCCCTTGCGCGACCCCTCTCCCCAACATCCTCCGGAACGATCTTGTCGCCGTACGAACTGGCCGTCGGGCTGCGCTATACCCGCGCGCGCAAGGGATCGGGCCGCAATTCGTTCATCTCCTTCATCTCGCTGATCTCGATGGCCGGGATCGCGCTGGGCGTCGCCGCGCTGATCGTCGTGCTGTCGGTGATGAACGGCTTCCAGCAGGAACTGCGCAACCGCATCCTGTCGGTCGCCTCGCACGTCGAGATCCGGGGATTCCCGGATCTGACCGATCCGGCGGGCATCGCCGCGATCGCGCGCAGGAATCCCCATGTGGTCGCGACCGCGCCCTACGTGGTCGGCGAGGCGATGCTGTCGGAGGGCGACGTCAATCGAGGGGCGCTGCTGCGGGGCATCGACCCGGCGCAGGAGGACCGGGTCGAGGACATCGCAAATCACATGCGCCGCGGATCGATCGCGTCGCTGACGCCCGGAAGCTTCAACATCGTCCTGGGCGTCGAGCTCGCGCGTGCGCTGGGCGTGCAGGTCGGTGACCGTGTGGTCGCCATCACGCCCCAGGGCAACGTGACGCCGGCGGGTGCGCTGCCGCGGCTCAAGACATTCAGGATCAGCG
>DATGDG010000044.1:0-3543 GCA_035311025.1 Casimicrobiaceae bacterium | reverse complement strand
GGCGATCATCCGCTCCGACGCCGTCGTCTTCTGTTTCGCGGCGACGCTGTTCGGAACCATTCTCTACCTGCCGCTCTATCTGCAGCTGGGTCGGGGCGTGGGCATCGGCACCTCGGGGCTGCTGCTGCTGCCGATCACGCTGACGATGGCGCTGGTCTCGTCGCTGGTGGGGAGGGTGATCTCGCACACCGGCAACACGACGCTGTTCCCGCAGGCCGGGCTCGCGCTCGCCGCGGTGACCTTCCTGCTGCTCGCGGCCAGTGTCGCTCGCGCGCCGACCTGGGTCGTGATGGCGCTGACCGGGTTCGTCGGCATGGGGCTGTCGATGGTGATGCCGCCGACGCAGGTCGTCGTGCAGCACGCGGCGGGGCGCGAGGCGCTGGGCGCGGCGACGGCGACGATCTCGTTCTCGCGCTCGGTCGGTGGCGCAACGGGCACCGCGGTCGTCGGCACGCTGCTGGTGGCGCTGCTGGGCACCGCCAGCGGCGGACTGCCGGTGAGCCTCGATCGCGCGATCGAGGCCGGCGGCGGCAATGGCGAGGCGCTGTCGCGGGCCGATCGCGAGTCGCTGGTCTCCCACCTCGACAGTGCGTACCGCGTGATATTCCTCGTGCTCGCGGGCATCGCCGCGACGGGTGCGCTCGTCGCGCGCACGGTACCCCAACCGGACTGGGACGACGAGGATGCGGTTTCCGCGGCTACACCACGCGCGAGGAGATCGGCATGAGACTCTCGGTCCTCGACCAGTCGACGTCGGCCAAGGGCACGACGCAGGACGTTGCGATCCGCGAGACGCTCGCGCTGGCACGGCACTGCGATGCGCTGGGCTATCACCGCTACTGGGTGTCCGAGCACCACAACAGCGACAGCATCGTCGGCACCGCGCCGGAGGTCCTGATGGCGGCGATCGCCGCGACGACCTCGCGCATTCGCGTCGGCAGCGCGGGCGTCATGCTGCCGCATTACTCGGCGCTCAAGGTCGCCGAGCAGTTCCGCGTGCTCGAGGCGATTGCGCCAGGCCGCATCGATCTGGGCGTCGGACGTGCACCGGGATCGGACATGCGCACCGCGCACGCGCTGAATCCGCACTCGGATGCCGCGAACGAGTTCCCGCAGCAGGTGCAGGACCTGCAGGCCTGGGTCAGCGGCAGACCGCTGCACGAGGGCCATCCGTTCGCCGCGATCCGCGCGCATCCAACGGGCCCGACGATGCCCGAGGTGTGGATCCTCGGCAGTTCCGACTACGGCGCGCAGCTCGCCGCGCATTTCGGCCTGCCCTATGCGTACGCCTATTTCTTCAGCGATGGGCGCGGGGTCGAGCAGGCGCTGGATCTCTATCGTCGCCACTATCGGCCCAGCGAGCGCCATCCGAATCCGCAGGCGACGATCTGCGTGTGGGCGCTCGCCGCGGACAGCGATGCCGAGGCGTGGCGGCTGTTCAAGACGCGCGAGTTCTGGCGGATCGGTTTCGAGCAGGGCATCCGCAAGCCCCTGGTCACGCCGGAAGAGGCGCAGTCCTGGCCCTACACCGACGCCGAGCGCGCGACCCTCGAAGCGCTGCGCCGCAAGGCCTTCGTCGGTACGCCCGACGTGCTGCACGAGCGCCTGACCGGGCTCGCGGCCCGGCTGGGCCTGGACGAGCTGGTCATCGTGACCTGGACCTTCGACGCGGCGCCGCGGCATCGATCCTATGAGCTTCTGGCGCAAGCATTCGGTCTTGCCAAGGAGCAAAGCGATGGAACGCAGGAAGGCAACTGATTTCCCTCCCGAAGTCCTGAGGCTCTTCGACGGCTACATCCACGGCGCGCTGTCCCGGCGCGAGTTCCTCGACCGGGCCGCGAAACATTCGGTCGGCGGCTTCACGGCGGCCGCGATGCTGCAGAGCCTCACGCCGAACTACGCGCTCGCCGAGCAGGTGAACAGCGACGATGCGCGCATCCGGGCGGAGTACGCGAGCTACGCGTCGCCGCGAGGATCGGGCACGATGCGCGGCTACCTCGTGCGGCCCGCGCAAGGCGCCGGGCCCTGGCCCTGCGTCGTCGTCGTCCACGAGAACCGCGGGCTCAATTCCTACATCGAGGACGTGGCGCGGCGCCTCGCGCTCGACGGCTACGTCGCGTTCGCGCCCGATGCGCTGACGCCCGTCGGCGGCTATCCCGGCAACGAGGAGCGCGCGATGCAGCTGTTCGCCGGACTCGATTCGAGGAAGCGCACCGAGGATCTGCTCGCCGCGGTGCCGTTCCTGAAAGCGCGCCCCGAGTGCAACGGCCGGATCGGCGCCGTCGGGTTCTGCTATGGCGGTGGCATCGTCAACCTGATGGCCGTGCACTTTGCCGATCTTGCGGCTGCGGTGCCTTTCTACGGCGTGCAGCCGAGTGCGGCCGACACCGCGAAGATCAAGGCGCCGCTGCTGATCCACTATGCGGGCCTCGACGAGCGCATCGATGCAGGCTGGCCGGCGTGGCAGAAAGCGCTGGATGCGAACCATGTCCGCTACACGATGCACATGTATGCAGGCGTGAACCACGGCTTCCACAACGACACGACTCCACGCTACGACGAGGCTGCCGCGACGCTCGCGTGGTCGCGGACGGTCGCGTTCTTCGACGAGCACCTGAAGCGCTAGTGGCCGTTCGCGCGCTCGTCGAGCGCGATGTCGACCATCATCTCGCTCGCCAGCGCCTGCAGCGTCTGGCGCAGGCTGTCGTTCGACAGCGCGTCGGGGACGACCAGCAGCGCCTTCACCTTGAACAGGTGCTTCTTCGGGGCCGCCGCGCCGACGATCTCGGTCTGCAGGTCCTCGATGCTGACGCCGCGCTCGGCGAGGTTCTTCGACAGGTCGCGGACGATCCCCGGGCGGTCGGGCGCGGCCAGCTCGAGGCCGACCACGCGCTGCCCGGCGGGAACGGTCGGTGCATCGCTCCGTGCAATGACGATGCGCAGCCCTTCGGATTCCAGGCTGCGCAGCGCCGTGGTCAGCGCGTTCGCGTTCTCGGCAGCGACCTGGAAATGCACCATGCCTGCGAATTGCCCGGCAATGTTGGTCATCCGGCTGCCCGCCCAGTTGGCGCCGAATCCCTGCGCGCGCTCGGACAGCAGGCTCACGATGCCCGGCCGGTCCTTGCCGATCGCGGTGACGACCAGCGAGGTGTCCATCGGCTTGCGCTCGTCGGTCAGCGAGATCGAGCGGCGGATCATCGGTGCGCGGGTGGCGAACTGCTCGTCCTGCTTGTGGGCGGGCAGCGACCCGTGTTCGGCGGCGTACCTGACGACCTGTGCAAGGAGCTTCAGTCCCATCGGGGCCAGCGCGCGCTCCCACAGATCGCGCGCGCTTTCACCTTTCTTGACGAAACACCAGTCCTGGGCTGCAATCGCACCGGCATCCCAGCCGTCGGCGAGGTGGTAGACCGATCCGCCCGCGATCGGGTCGCCTTCGAGGACCGTCCACTCGACGGCGGCGATGCCGCGGTGACGGGGCAGGAGCGACGGGTGGTAGCCGATGCCCCGCAGGCGCGAGCGCGCGAGCGCCTGGTCGCTGACCCG
>DATGDG010000043.1:0-3055 GCA_035311025.1 Casimicrobiaceae bacterium | reverse complement strand
GCTCCCGGTCGGTGTCCTCGATGCGGAGGATGAACCGCGCGTCGCGATCGGGGCCGGCGAGCCGGGCGTGGTGGACGAACAGCCAGTTGAAGAGCGCGGTGCGCGCGCCCCCGACGTGCAGGCTGCCTGTGGGGGAAGGGGCGAATCGGACGCGGATCACAGCGGAGTGGGAGGGATTCGAACCCTCGATACAGGTTTTAGCCCGTATGCTCCCTTAGCAGGGGAGTGCCTTCGACCACTCGGCCACGTCTCCGGTATTGCTGTTCCTGCGCTACGGCATCCCGCGTCGCTTCCACGCGGGAATTTGCCTCCGCAGCTGCGCCCGACCGGCGCTGCGCTCGGGCCGGCGAATGCGCGATTCTACCGGGCCAGCTCCTCCCCAGTCCATCGAGCGTGCGGCCAGCGCCTCGGGACCGGCTCAGGCAGCCGGTCCCTGGCCGCCCTTGTCCAGCTCGAACGCCTTGTGCAGCACGCGCACGGCGAGCTCGAGGTACTTCTCGTCGATCACGACCGCGATCTTGATCTCGGAGGTCGAGATCATCTGGATGTTGATGCCCTCGCCGGCCAGCGCCTTGAACATCTTGGACGCGAGCCCGACGTGCGAGCGCATGCCGATGCCGACGACGGACACCTTGGCGATCCGGTTGTCACCGATGACTTCGCGTGCCTCGAACGACTTGCCGCGCTGCGCCTCGAGCACGCCCATCGCCTTCTGGTACTCGTTGCGATTGACCGTGAACGAGAAATCGGTGTGACCCGACGCGCCGATGTTCTGCACGATCATGTCGACGTCGATGTTGGCCGCGGCGATCGGGCCGAGGATCGCGTAGGCGATGCCGGGCCGGTCCTCGACCCCCATCACCGAGATCTTCGCCTCGTCGCGGTTGAACGCGATCCCTGAGATGATCACCTGTTCCATGTCCTGGTCTTCCTCGTAAGTGATCAGCGTGCCCGGCGACTGCGAATCGACGTCCTCGAACGACGACAGCACGCGCAGGCGCACCATGTACTTGCCCGCGAACTCGACCGACCGGATCTGCAGGACCTTCGAACCCTGGCTCGCGAGTTCGAGCATCTCCTCGAACGTGATCTTGTCGAGCCTGCGCGCCTCCGGGACGATGCGCGGGTCGGTCGTGTAGACGCCGTCGACGTCGGTGTAGATCTGGCACTCGTCGGCCTTGAGCGCCGCGGCGAGCGCCACGCCCGAAGTATCGGAACCGCCCCTGCCCAGCGTCGTGATGTTCCCGCTGCGGTCGACGCCCTGGAATCCGGCGACGACGACGATCGTCCCCTCGTCCAGGTCCTTGCGCATCCTCTGCTCGTCGATCTCGAGGATGCGCGCCTTGGTGAACGCGCTGTCCGTGAGGATCCGCACCTGCGCGCCGGTGTAGCTGCGCGCCTTCAGTCCCAGATCGTGCAGCGCGATGGCAAGCAGGCCGATGGTGACCTGCTCGCCGGTCGCCGCGACAACGTCGAGTTCGCGGGGATCCGGATTGGCCGAAAGCTCCTTCGCGAAGCCGAGCAGGCGGTTGGTTTCACCCGACATCGCGGACACGACGACGACGAGCTGATGACCTTCGCGATGGAAGCGCGCGACGCGCTTCGCGACATTGCGGATGCGCTCGATCGAACCGACCGAGGTGCCGCCGTATTTCTGTACGATCAGCGCCATGTCGAACCCTGCATCATGGCCACGCAGGCGGCAGTCCAACGGTCGGCGACATCATGCGCCGATCGCGCGGAAGGCGAGGGTCGCGTTCGTGCCGCCGAAACCGAAGGAGTTCGACAGCGCGGCGCGAATCGCCATCGGTCGCGCGCAACCCGGAACGAAATCGAGATCGCAATGCGGATCGGGGTTGACGAGGTTCAGCGTCGGCGGTGCGACCTGGTCGCGCAGCGCGAGCACCGTGAACACGGCTTCGATTCCCGCCGCGGCTCCGAGGAGGTGGCCGGTCATCGACTTGGTCGACGAGACGGCGAGGCGCTTGGCGTGGTCGCCGAACGCGCGCTTGACAGCGATGCACTCGGCGACATCGCCGAGCGGCGTCGACGTACCGTGTGCATTGATGTAGTCGATCTCGGTCGGCGCCATGCCGGCATTGCGCAGCGCGTTGCGCATGCTGCGGAACGCGCCATCGCCGTCCTCGGGAGGTGCGGTGATGTGGTGCGCGTCGGCGCTCATTCCGTAGCCTGCGATTTCGCAGTAGATCCTCGCGCCGCGGGCCTTCGCGTGCTCCATTTCCTCGAGCACGAGGATGCCGGCACCCTCGCCCAGCACGAAGCCGTCGCGGTCGACGTCCCACGGGCGGCTCGCGCCCTCGGGGTCGTCGTTGCGCGTCGACAGGGCGCGCGCGGCACAGAATCCGCCCACACCCAGCGGGGACACCGTCGACTCCGACCCGCCGGCGACCATGACGTCGGCATCGCCGTACTCGATCAGCCGCGCCGCCTCGCCGAGGCTGTGGTTGGCCGTCGAGCACGCGCTCACGGTCGCGATGTTCGGACCGCGAAAACCGTACTGGATCGAGACCAGCCCGGAGATCATGTTGATGATCGAGCCCGGGACGAAGAACGGCGACACCTTGCGCAGGCCGCCCTGCAGGAATGCACGCTGGGTTTCCTCGATCATCGGCAGTCCGCCGATCCCCGAACCCACCGCGACCCCGCAGCGTTCCTTGTCGCCCGCGAAATCCTCGAGGCCCGCATCCTTGATCGCTTCCATCGTCGCGACCAGACCGTAGTGGATGAACGTGTCGTAGCGCCGGGCCTCCTTGGCGGAAAGCCAGCGCGACACGTCGAAATCCTTCACCTCACCGGCAATCTGCGACGGGAACCCCGTCGTGTCGAAACGCGTGATGCGACCGATCCCGGAGCGCCCGGCGACGATGCTGCCCCAGGCGTCGGCAACCCCGATGCCGACCGGGGACACGATGCCAAGACCGGTGACGACGACTCGACGGCGAGACATGAGGTTGCCCGAAGTGGAAAAGGATGCTGCAGGAGCGGCAGGCGGCTGCGCGCGCTGCCGTGGCCGCGACCGCGGGCCGCCGACGCG
>DATGDG010000042.1:0-3010 GCA_035311025.1 Casimicrobiaceae bacterium | reverse complement strand
GGGCGACCAGCGCGTCGAGGACGCCTTTCGCCTCGGCGGGGTCGTCGATCACTTCCATAGTCGCGTGGGCGTGCACCGTCGCGTAGTTCCAGGTCGGAACCGCCTGTTCGGGTTTCGCGTACCACGACGGCGAGACGTAGGCGTGGGGCCCGTGGAAGATCGCAATCGATTCCGCGGCGGCGGCGTGGCGCCAGTGCGGGTTGGCGCGGGCGACGTGCCCGATCAGCTCGCCGTTGGGCTCGCAGCCCGGGACGAGCAGCAGCGGGACGTGGGAGATCATCGGTTCGGGCGACGCCGGCGTCACCAGCGTCGCGAACGGATGGTCGTGGATCAGCCGCGCCACCGCGGCGCGCTCGGTCACGGCGAAGTGCGCGGGCGCGTACAGGCTCACGAGCGGGTCAGCGGCACCGTGTAGAGGGTCATCGGAAGCGCCGAGTTCTTGTCGAACGTCGCCCCTGCCTCCACGCCGATGCGGGCGACCGCCTCGGCGCTGCGAAGTTGCCCGTACCTCGCGTGCATCGCGCCCAGCGCGAATTCGCGACCCGATCCGGCGGCCCAGAACTGCGTGTACTCGAACACTTCCCGCATCGAGAAGACGCCGAAGATTCCATTGGCGTTGGCGATCAATGCGGTGATCTGGGTCGACTCGTAGGGATCGTCTTCCTCTTCCTTGGGATTCAGGTAGTGCTGTTCCTTGAGGATCGGGTGCAGCTTGCGGAAGGTCTCGAAGATCGCCGACTTGTTCGAGAAATCGAGATCGGGATGCTTCGCGAGCAGGCTCTCGAACACCAGCTGGTGGGCCGCCGATCCGCACAGCCCGATGTAGGTGTCGCGGTGGTGGATGATCTTGTCGTAGGTCTTGTCGTGGACGGCGGAAAGCCGGGTGTCCCCGAACGTGGTCAGCGAATCGCCGGCGATGGCAACCTGGTCACCCTTGCGGACGACGACGAGTGTGCTCATTAAGCGGAACGGGAGCGGTCGGGAGGAGTCCGCTCGGAGACGTTGTACGCTGGAATTATACGCGACCCTTCGCCGGCTCCGGCGTCGCGCTCGCAGCGCTCGAGCAGGCGCCGGTACAGCGCGCGAATCGCTTCGCCGCGCACGCCGTCGAGGTGGGACTCGAGCTCGGCGTCGCTCGCCTGGTGGTTGTGCATCCCCGCCTCGAGGAAGCTGTCGACGTCGTCGGCGCGCCGATCGATGGCGAGGGGGACGTCGAGGTGCTGCGCGATCCGGCCGACGACGCCGCGCCAGTCCGCGAGCAGCGCCGCGTAGCGCACGTGCACGACACGCGCGTCGGTCGCGCCGACGAAGGTCTCGACGCGCTGCATGTAGGCGAGCCAGAGCGCGAGGCCGTCCGCCACGGGCATGTCGCCCTGCGACTCGAGGGAGCGCGCGACCTCGAGCGGATTGCGCACCGGCACCACGTAGGCCGGGCGATAGCCGCTCTCCTTCATCGCGCGATCCCACAACGGCGCCAACACGCAGATCCGCGGATCCTTGATCAGGATCAGCGGTGCGTCGCCGTACTCGGTCGCGAGGAGTTCGTGCGCATCGTTCAGGAACTCGTCGACGAGCGGGCCCTCCCGCGGCAGGTCGAAGTCCACGCGCTTCCAATCCGTTCCAAGATGGAGCAGCAGCCGCGCATTGAGGTGGTTGACCGCCTCGGTCTCCCAGAAGCCCTTCGGATTGATTCCGAGCCTTGCTGCAACGACCCGCTTGGGCAGGTATGCGCCGCAGAGGTTGAGCGCACGAGACATCGCCGAGGTCCCGCTGCGATAGATGCCAAGCACGACGAGCGCGGTCTTCCCCGGGTGCCCCGTCCGCGACGGGTTGCGCTCGGCCGCCATCGGAGTGGTTGCGCGGGTGCGCCAGGTCCCTGCAAGCGCCTGAAGTATCGGCACCGGAATGCGGTCGCCGCGTCCTGCGCGAAGCTCCGCACACAGCAGCAGGTCGCGATTGCCGACGAATTGGGGGCAGAACTCGTTTGTCACCGGGGCATCGCGGGTCAATGCGTCCGCCAGAAATTCCGCGGCCATCCTGTCGATCGCTCCCGGGTCCGGAGTGCCCAGACCCGATCCGG
This sequence comes from Casimicrobiaceae bacterium, assembly GCA_035311025.1. GTDB lineage: Bacteria > Pseudomonadota > Gammaproteobacteria > Burkholderiales > Casimicrobiaceae > VBCG01. The sequence goes on along the minus strand of DATGDG010000042.1, from coordinate 930 downwards.
GACTGCGATCGTCACTCCCGCGGAAATAGAGTCGCTGGGCGACGGCTACCGGTTCGACCACCTCGGCGGCGCGCACGCTGAAATCCCAGCCGCGATGTTGCGCGACGTCGCGGAAGCCCCCCAGCATGCGGAAGAGCTCGCGATCGATGAACAGGTTGCCGCTCGCTCCGGTGACATCACCGCCAAGCAGCGCAAAGCTGGCGGGTTCGCCGCTCGGGAAATGCTGCGGCGGAGGCGCGGACCGGCCCGGGGAGCCGCCGCCGCGGGTGCCGTCGCCCTCGTATCCGACTCGCGAGAAACCCCAAAGCGGCGCCGGGCGCGCGATCTCGGCAACCATTCGTTCGATGCGCTCCGGCGCGAACCAGTCATCGGCGTCGAGAAAGGCGAGGTAGCGTCCTCGCGCCTTCTCGGCTCCCTCGTTCGCCGCACTCGCCGCGCCGCGATGGCCCGATCTGACGAGCCTCGCGGGAAAGGCGAAGCCGGCAAGGCAATCCGAGACCGTGACCGCCGTGTCGCCGGTCGAGCCATCGTCGACGACGACAAGCTCGATGTTCGTATAGCTTTGCGCTGCGACCGAAGCGATCGCGCGTGCGACGAACCGCAGCCGGTTGCATACGGGAAGGACGACGCTCACCAGAACCGCGAGTGCCGGGCTCGCCTGCCGCGCGCGCGCGCAGGCCGTGTACTCGGCGACGAGCGCTTCCTGGCGAGGGTCGGCCTGCGGCGACAGGAACTTGGCGAGCACGAGTCCGAGGTTCCGGCGGATCATCGGGTTGGTCCAGCTCGTTCGCTCGGCGGCATCCCACAAGAGGCCAAGGGCCTCGCCGTAGCGCATCCGCTCGTATTGCAGCACGCCCAGCATGTGCAGCGAATCGGCGCTTTCGGGATGGCTGTCGATGGCCCGACGATAGATCGCCTCGGCGCGCGTGA
>DATGDG010000041.1:0-2381 GCA_035311025.1 Casimicrobiaceae bacterium | reverse complement strand
GAGAGCGGAGCCGGGCTCTCGGGGGGCGGCGAGGCGGGCGACCTGTTCGACGCGCTGCGTTTCAAGGATCGGCCCGCGGTCGTCGCGCTGACCGAGCGTCTGCCGCGCGTGTGGCGCGACGCGCTGGTCGCGCTGCCGACGCTCTACGGTCCGGCGGCGGAGGTGCTGGGGGCGGCGCGCGACGTGCTGCCGGACACGCCGGCGATCGCCAATGCGCTCGCAGCCCTGGACGCGCTCGCGACCGCCGCGGCGCCGCTGGTCGACGCCCTGCACGTCGATCTCGCCGACCTTCGCGGCTATCATTATCACAACGGTGCGATCTTCTCCGTGTTCACCGCCGGCGAGGCGAACGCCGTAGGCGCAGGGGGACGCTACGACGGCATCGGCAAGGCGTTCGGCCGGTCGCGACCCGCGACCGGATTCACGCTGGACCTGCGGCAACTCGCCGACGTGCTCGGCCGCGGCAGGTAGCTCCAACCTCTCAAGAAGCGAATCGAATGGGCAAGAATGTCGTCGTCATCGGCGCCCAGTGGGGCGACGAGGGCAAGGGTAAGGTCGTCGACTGGCTGACCGACAGCGCGCAGGGTGTCGTGCGCTTCCAGGGCGGGCACAACGCCGGCCACACGCTGGTCATCGGCGGTCGGAAGACCGTGCTGCGCCTGATCCCGTCCGGCGTGCTGCGCAAGGACGTCGCGATCCTGATCGGCAACGGTGTCGTTCTGTCGCCATCGGCGCTGCTGCAGGAGATCGGCGAGCTCGAGAGCGCGGGCGTCGAGGTGCGCTCGCGCCTGAAGATCTCTCCCGCCTGCCCGCTGGTGCTGCCCATCCACGTCGCGCTCGACCAGGCACGCGAAGCGGCCCTGGGCGACGTCAAGATCGGCACGACCGGCCGCGGCATCGGCCCCGCCTACGAGGACAAGGTCGCGCGCCGCGCGCTGCGGGTGCAGGACCTGCTCGATCCGGCGCGCCTCGCCGAAAAGCTCGAGAAGCTCCTCGAACTGCACAACTTCATGCTGGTCAATTACTTCAAGCGCGAACCGGTCCCGTTCGGAGAGACGCGCGACGCCCTGCTCCCGCTGGGTGAGCGGATTGCGCCGATGGTCGCCGACGTCGCCGCGGAGATCCAGCAGGCGCGAAGCCGCGGGGAATCGCTGCTGTTCGAGGGCGCGCAGGGCGCGCTGCTCGACATCGACCACGGCACCTATCCGTACGTGACGAGTTCCAACTGCCTTGCCGGCGCCGCCGCCCCCGGCAGCGGGATCGGTCCGGGATTGCTCGACTACGTGCTCGGCATCGTGAAGGCGTACACGACGCGCGTGGGCACGGGCCCCTTCCCCACCGAACTGACCGATGACACCGGGGCCACGCTGGCAAGGCGCGGCAACGAGTTCGGCTCGGTCACCGGCCGGCCGCGCCGCTGCGGCTGGATCGACGTCCCCGCGCTCAAGCGCTCGTTCCAGCTGAACGGTGTCGACGGCCAGTGCATCACCAAGCTCGACGTGCTCGACGGCCTGCCCGAGATCCGCATCTGCACGCACTACGACGTCGATGGCATCGCGATGCACCTGATTCCCACCGGCGCCGAGGCGGTCGCGCGCTGCAGGCCCGTCTACGAATCGATGCCGGGGTGGACGCAGAGCACCGTCGGCGCGAAATCCTTCGCTGCCCTGCCCGCCGCGGCGCGCGCCTACCTTCAGCGGCTCGAGGTGCTGACCGGGGTCCCGATCGCGATCGTCTCGACCGGCCCCGACCGCGACGAAACCATCCTGGTCCGGCATCCGTTCCACTGAGGACCCGGGGCTCCGAGGGGAGGCGGCGTTGAGTCTGCAGATCGATTGGCACCAGTACAACCGGCTGGTCGAGCGCCTGGCCCTGAAGGTTCACGAGTCGGGCTGGCGGTTCAACCAGATCATCTGCATCGCGCGCGGGGGCCTGCGCGTCGGGGACGTCCTGTCGCGGATCTTCGACCAGCCGCTCGCGATACTGTCGACCCACTCGTACTCGTCGGAGGGCGGAACGATACGCGGCGAGCTCGTCATCGCCGAGCACATGACGATGACCAAGCCGCGGCTCGGTGATCGCGTGCTGCTCGTCGACGACATGGTCGACTCCGGACACACGCTTGCCGCCGTGCACGCGGAGCTGCCGCGCCGGTTTCCTCACGTCACCGAGCTGCGCACGGCCGTGCTGTGGTGGAAGGCCTGCTCGGTGTTCAAGCCCGACTACTGGGTCGACTACCTGGCCGACAACCCCTGGATCCAGCAGCCTTTCGAGGTCTACGACGATCTCGATCCGGACCGGCTCCGGGAACGCCTCTGCGCCGGGTGATCGGGGGAGGCAGGCAGGAAACGATGACGCCCGCTCGCGCGGGCGCCGAAGCC
>DATGDG010000040.1:0-2592 GCA_035311025.1 Casimicrobiaceae bacterium | reverse complement strand
TCCGAACGACTTCATCAGCAGGTAGACCGGATAGATGCCTCCGTGCAGCAGGATGATTCGCGGTGCCGGACCCTTGGCGAGCACGTCCCGGACGTCGCGGTCGTCGATGTGGTCGGGATCGAGTGCCAGCAGGCGTTCCTGGACGTCGGAAGGCGGCATCGACGCGAACGGATCGGCAGCTGCTTGCGGCGCCGACGCGGAGGCCACCGGCAGGGCGAGCGCGGGGTCCGCGCCGGCGGGGGGTGGCTGCGTCGCGCAGCCCGCGACCAGCGTGGCAACCAGAACCACCGCCGCAGCGGCCTGCCGGAACTTCGTCATCTGAGGGTGCGAATGCGCTCGACGATCTCGCCCCACATTCTAACGATTTCGTCGCGCGCGACGGCGCTCGTGCGCCAGGACACGCCCGCGTGCATCGTCTGGTTCGACGTCGTGGCGGCAACAACGATCGGTGCGAGCGGCCCGGTCGGCACGCCGCGGAGGTACAGCGGCACCGGAGCGCCGTCGACCGGATGCCACAGCGCATCGACGTTCAGCGTCGAGGTGCCGGCACCGACCGGGTAGTTCTTGGCGTAGATGCCCGCCCGCTGGCGCGGGGTCTGGAACAGGCCGATCACGCGGTCGATGCGCATCGCGAGCAGCGTCGCCAGATAGAGCCGCTCGCGCTTGATCCGCGCCGTCTGGGCGTGGACGTCCTTCGCCAGGGCGTCCAGCGTCGTCCCCGGCCGAACCGGATGGGATACCCGCAACGAGCTCAGGAACTGTCCGAACGCGTTCCCGGCACCACGGCCGTGGGCGTCGCGCAGGTTCACGATCGAGGCGACCGCGAGTTCGCGCCGGCGTGCCGCCTGCAGGCGCTCGGGTGAGCGATCCGCCTGCGCGAGGAGCAGGAGCGCGAGCAGGGCGTCGTTGAACGTCACGCCCCATCGCCTGGCGGCGGCGCGAAGCGCTGCGTAGTCGGGAGCCTCCAGCGCGAACAGCGCGAAGCCGTTGTGGCCTTCCTCGATGTCCCGGTAGCGCGGTCGCATCGTCCGGCGGCAGCTCTGCGCCATCGCCGGCATGCGCATCATCGCCCGGGCGAGCTGCAGCGGATGTCGCGCGAACAGCGGCCAGTGCGTGCGCGGATAGCGGTCGGGGGCGGCGCCGTCGCGGGGGTGGCCCGCGTAGCGGGCGACGATCGCGTTCATCAGCGCGACGATCGAATCGCCGCCCGCGATGAAATGATCGTAGGCGAGACCCAGGAAGAACGCGTCCGCGGTCGTCAGCGCGAAGAACCGGAATGGATCGAGGCGGCCGTCCTTTTCGAACGGGGCGTTCATCAGGCGCTCGATCTCCTGCTCGAGCCGGGCGCGCCAGTCGCTCCCCGCGTCGATCACCTGCAGCGACACGCTGGCAGGTCCGCCGTGCCATGCGTAGCGGCGATGGACGCGGTCGAGTTCGAGACCCGTGACTCCCGAGCGCTCGAGCTCTTTTCCGATCGCGCCGACCAGCGCATCCCGGTCGAGCGGCCCTCCAACGCGAAGCGCGTGCACGGCGACGTACGGATGCTGGTCGCGCCAGTCGAGCATCGTCGCCTGGAACAGGTTGAGCCGGCCCGGCGGGCGACTCATCGCGCGCCTCCGGAGGCGGGGCAGCGGATCGCTGCGAAACCGCGCGCCGGCGCCATGCAGGGCGGTGGACGCGGCAACCGCCGGTGCCGGTCAGGAACCGCGGCTGGTGAGCCGCGGCAGGAAGCGGCCCGTGTGTTCGAGATAGCGCAGGTAGGCATCGCCGTGCATGCGCGCGAGGTGCGCCTCTTCGTTGCGGGCCTTGATGTTCATCAGCGACAGATGTAGGGCGGCCAGCGCGATCATCGACGGTGTGGGAAGGACGACGGCGCTCGCGATCATGATCAGGATGCTGAATGCGTAGATCGGGTGGCGGATCCGGCGGAACGGACCATCGGTGATCAGCGTCGTGTTGTCGTCGCTGATGTCCATCCGCCAGTCGTCGCCCATCCTGCGCCAGCAGTCGAGGGTCAGCAGAAAGCCCGCGACGGCGGCGAGCGCCGCGATCCAGCGCACGACCGCATAGGCGCCTGCGGCCGCGAACGCGGGCAGGGAGAACGGACCGCCCTGATGGGTCAGCGCGACCCAGGGCAGGGCGCACCACGCGGCGACCATCGGCACGAACAGCAGCCACATCAGGCGTTCGCCCTTGTGCTCGGGAACCAGCCCGACATCGTGATGCTTGCGACGGCGTATGCGCCTGGCCATCGCCCCCACGCGCAACCAGTATGCGGAAACGGTCAGCGCTACGACGAGCAGCGGAACGTCGGGCATCCGTGGGTCACATGCGCTCGATGATCGCGGCGATCCCCTGGCCGCCGCCGATGCACATCGTGATGAGACCGTAGCGCTTGCCGGTGCGATGCAGCTCGTACATCGCCTTGATCGTCAGGATGCAACCGGTGGCCCCGATCGGATGCCCCAGGGCGACCGCCCCGCCGTTCGGATTGACCTTCGCCGGATCGAGGCCGAGATCCTTGCTGACCCCCAGCGCCTGCGCGGCGAACGCCTCGTTGGACTCGATGACATCGATGTCGGCGATCCCGAG
>DATGDG010000039.1:0-3215 GCA_035311025.1 Casimicrobiaceae bacterium | reverse complement strand
GCCATCAGCGCCCGGCCGATCGCCACCATCTGCTGCTGGCCGCCCGAGAGCGATCCGGCGACGGCATCGAGCTTGTCGCGCACGGCGGGAAACAGCGTGCAGACGTAGTCGAGGGAGTTCGCGCGCTCCTTGCGCGCGGCGGGTACGTAGCTGCCGATCTCGAGGTTCTCGCGCACCGTCATGCGGGTGAACAACCGGCGGCCCTCGGGAACGATCGCGATCCCTGCGCGGCAGTAGCGGTGAGGCGCCCGCAAGGTCATGTCGGTTGCGTCCATGACGATCCGTCCGGACTTTGCCGGGTGAAGTCCGGCGATCGCATTGATCAGGGTGGTCTTCCCGGCGCCGTTCGGACCGACGACGCACACCAGCTTGCGCTCGGGAATCGCCAGCGACACGCCCCATAGCGCAGGTGCCGCGCCGTATTCGACGCGAAGGTCGCGCACCTCAAGCATGCGCCACTCCGAGATACGCGACGGCGACGTCGCGTCGCGACATCACTTCGGAGACGGCGCCCTCGGCGAGCACGCGGCCCTGGTCGAGCACGACGATGCGGTCGGACAGCGCGGTGACGGCGCGCATCACGTGCTCGACGAACACGATCGTCGTGCCCCGGTCGCGGATGCCGCGGATCAGCGCAACGGCCTCGTCGATCTCGCCGGGTGTCAGTCCCGACAGCACCTCGTCGAGCATCAGCAGCCGCGGCCCGGCCGCGAGTGCACGCGCGAGCTCCAGGAACTTGGTCTGGTGCAGCGTGAGCTCGCCCGGCCGGAGCGACCCCCGCCCGGCGAGGCCGGTGAACGCGAGCCAGCGGTCCGCCGCAGCGTCCGCCTCGGTGCGATCGAGCCCGGCGGCGCCGAACATCGCGGTCAGCGCCACGTTGTCGCGCACCGGGAGCTGCGCGAAAGGCCGCGGAATCTGGTAGGTGCGCGCGATGCCCGCGCGGGCGATGCGGTGTGCCGGAAGGCCGCCGAGCTCGATGCCGGCGAAACGCAGGGTTCCCGCATCGGCGCGGTAATGGCCGCTGACGACGTTGATCAGCGTCGACTTGCCGGAGCCGTTGGGACCGAGCACGCCGAGGATCTCGCCTTCCTGCACGTCGAGGTCCACACCGTCGAGGGCACGGATGCCCTTGAAGGATTTCTGCAGCCCCCTGACCGACAGCAATGTCCCGCCGCCCCGCTGCGCGCTCGCCCTGCGCCCCTCGACCGGTACCGGATCGGGCCGCGCAGTGGAGGGGAGGGGCGCTGCGGACTTCGCCGGCTTCCCGCGCTTCGCAACGGCGAGGATGCCGTTGGGCATGAACAGCACCGCAGCGACCAGAATCGCACCGGTGACCGCCTTGCCGGTCACCGCCTGGTCGGCGGCCGTCGAGGCGTAGAGCAGCAGCGTGATCGCCGTCGCACCCAGCGCGGGTCCGGCCCAGTGCCGCGTTCCGCCCAGGACGCTCATCAGTATGACGGTGAGCGGGACGGTGATGTTGAACGTGCTGCCCGCCGTGACATAGGAGACGAACAGCGCCTGGATGCCGCCCGCGACGCCGGCGAGTGCGCAGGAGATCGCGAAGGCGACGAGCTTGTAGCGATAGGTCGGAACGCCCATCACCTCCGCGGCGTCCTCGTCGTCGTGGATCGCGTAGAGGCCGAGGCCGAGCTTCGCCTTCGGAATGGCACGGGCGACGCTCAGCGTGACGACAGCCAGCAAGAGCGCCAGCATGTAGAAGCTGCCGGATTCCGAAGGTGCGAGCACCGGCACCGGGACCGCCGACAGGTAGACCCCGGGGCCGCCGTCGATCGGCGTGTTGAGGACGATCGTCGCGACCACGAAGGTGACGGCGAGGGTGAGCAGGGCGAACAGTTCGCCGCGGACGTTGCGCACCCGGAACACGACCGCGCCCAGCCCGGCACCGAGTGCCGCCGCGACGACGCCGGCGATCGGCAGCGTCCACAGGAACGGCATGCCATAGGTGCCTGCCAGGACCGCGGTCGTGTAGACCCCCGCGCCGAAAAACGCGCTGTGGCCGAACGAGAAGTAGCCGGAGTAGCCCGAAAGGATGTTCCAGGACGTTGCGAGCACGATCCAGTGGAACACCAGATAGAGTAGGGACTCGTAGAACGCGGGAAGGTGGAGGAAGGGAATCGTCGCGAGCGCGCCTCCGGCGGCGAGGATCGCGACGAGCGTGCGGTCGGTTCTCAGAATCGCCCCGGCTTGAGCAGCAGCAGCCCGATCAGCAGCGAGAACGAGACGATCGGCGCCCACGATGGCGACACGAATGCCATCGTCACGGCCTCGCTGACGCCGATCACGATGCCGCCGGCCAGCGGACCGAGCGCCGATCCGAGTCCTCCCAGCATCACCGCGGCGAAGACGACGCCGACCCAGGCGTACATCTGCGACGGCGTGAGCGTATAGGACAGCGCGAGGCATACGCCGGCGATGCCGGCGAGCGCTCCGCAGACACCGGCGAGCACCAGCGCGTGCGCGCGGCGGTTGATGCCGAAGGCGGCGGCTACGGGTGCGTCCTCGGCAAGCGCTCGCAACGCCCGGCCGAGTCGGGTGTAGCGCATCGCGGCCCAGATGCCGAAGGCCAGGATCAGCGACAGCAGCAGCGTCAGCAATTCGGGCAGCGGGACGAACAGCGCCCCGACCTTGAACGTCCGGCCCGCATAGGCCGATTCGAGCTTGCGGAAATCGGCGGTCCACTCCCACTGGATTCCGGCCTCGATGATCGCGGTGATGCCGAAGGTCGCGAGCAGCGAATTGAGCGGTGAAACCTCGAAGCGCTCGAGCAGCCATTGCAGGGCCGCGCCGAGTGCTGCGAACAGCGGCACGATCAGCGCGAGCGTCAGCAGCGGATCCATGCCGCCGACGCTCGCGAGCTGATAGCAGAGGTACGCCGCGAGGAAGGCGAACGCGAAATGCGCGAGATTGATGACGTGGAGCAGGCCCCAGGCGAGCCCCACGCCCAACCCCAGCAGCCCGTAGAGGCTGCCGATGAATACGCCCGACAGTGCGGACTGCGCGAGCAGCGTCCCGCTCGGAAACGTCATTGCACTTGCAGCGTCGCGCCCGGTGCGGCGAACTCCTTCGGATACACGGTGACCCAATGGCCGTTCTGGACCTGCTTCACCTTCATCAGGTCGTCCCCGTAGTTGTCGGGGCCGTCGAAATGCAGGTTGCCGGTGATCGTCTGGACGTGGTGCGTCTTGAGCCACGCG
>DATGDG010000038.1:0-10764 GCA_035311025.1 Casimicrobiaceae bacterium | reverse complement strand
CGCGATCCCCACCGGCGACAAGGATCCATTCGGCCTGCGCCGTGCCGCGATCGGCGTGCTGCGGATACTGATCGAGCGGGGGCTCGCGCTGCCGCTGCCCGAGCTCCTCGACCTCGCGTTCCGTGCCTTCGACGGCATCGCCGCGGCAAAGCCGGAGGCACCCGCGTTGTCCGGCTTCCTCTACGAGCGCCTGCGCGCCCATCTGCGCGAGCAGGGATACACGGCGAACCAGGTCGAGGCGGTGCTCGCGCAGCGGCCGGCGCGCATCGACACGGTTCCGGCCCAGCTCGCCGCGGTCAAGGCGTTCGAGGCGCTGCCCGAGGCGCAGGCGTTGTCGGCGGCGAACAAGCGGATCGTCAACATCCTGAAGAAATCCGGTGAGGAGGCCGCGCCCGCCGTCGATCGAGGGCGCCTCGCCGAAGGCGCCGAACACGACCTGTGGCTCGCCTTCCAGCACCTCGCGCCGGCGGTCGACGACCACTGCAGGGACGGCGACTATGCGAGCGCGCTGCGGGTGCTGGCGACGGCGAAGCCCGCCGTCGACCGTTTTTTCGACGACGTGATGGTGATGACGGACGATCCCGCAATCAGGGCGAACCGGCTCGCCCTGCTGCGCGGCGTCGCGGCGACGATGAATCGCGTCGCCGACATCTCGAAGCTCGCAACCTGACGGCAAGCGCAAGGTCCGCCCCGCCATGGTCCAGTTCACCTCCGACCCCGTCGCCCCGGCCCGCGGTGCGCGGCTGATCGTTCTCGACCGCGACGGGGTCATCAATCACGACAGCGAGCAGTTCATCAAGTCGCCGGACGAGTGGCGGCCGATTCCGGGAAGCCTCGAGGCGATTGCACGGCTCAATCACGCCGGCTATCGGGTCGTCGTCGCGACCAACCAGTCCGGGGTCGGGCGCGGCTTGCTCGACTTCGCGACGTTGAATGCGATCCACGACAAGATGCACCGCGCGCTGGCGCTCGCAGGCGGCCGCATCGATGCCGTGTTCTTCTGCCCGCACACGGCCGACGCGCGCTGCGACTGCCGCAAACCCAAGCCCGGGATGCTGATCGAGGTCGGCAAGCGCTTCAGCGTCGACATGACGGATGTGCCGTGCATCGGCGACGGCCTGCGCGACCTGCAGGCGGCCGCGACCGTCGGCGCGCAGCCGATGCTGGTGCTGACCGGCAAGGGCGAGAAGACGCTGCGCGACGGCGGATTCCCGAAGAACACCGTGATCTTCCCCGACCTCGCATTCGCGGCGTCGGCCCTGCTATCCGCCGAATAAGGACGGCGTCGACGCGCATGGGAAACGCGCTGCGGTCGCTGGCCTTCACCCTCTTCCAGGCGATCGTCACGCCGCTGTGGGCGCTTGCCATCGTCGCGGTCTGGTGGCTGCCGCGGGTCCCCCGCTACCGGTTCATCACCGGATGGTGCGCGATGAACCTGTGGGGTGCGCGCTGGATTTGCGGCATCCGCCATCGCGTCATCGGCATGGAGAACCTCCCGAAGACGCCCCACGTGGTCGCCTGCAAGCACAGCTCGACCTGGGAGACCCTGTTCCTGTCGCGGCTGCTGCCGCCGCTCGCCTATGTCGCGAAGAAGGAGCTGCTGTCGGTCCCGTTCTTCGGATGGGGATTCGCGCTTGCTTCACCGATCACCATCGATCGCCGGGCAGGGAAGGACGCGATGACGCAGATGGCGGCGCAGGGGCGCGAGCGTTTCCTGCAGGGCTTCTGGATCGCCGTCTACCCGGAAGGAACCCGGATCCCTGCCGGAACGCGCGCGCGCTACAAGACCGGCGTCGCACGGCTGGCGATCGAGATGAAGGTGCCGATCCTGCCAATCGCGCACAACGCCGGGTGGGTCTGGCCCAAAGGGGTGATGGGCAAGCGCCCGGGGACGATCACCCTGACGATCGGCAAGCCCATAGCGCCCGACGCGATGGATCCGGCGCAGCTGACGCGCGCGGTGGAGACCTGGATCGAGGGCGAGGTCCAGCGACTGGGCCGACCCGAATGACCCACGGCCAACTTCGCGAAGGCGACGCTGCGGTGCAGCGCCCGGGCCAGCTGCGAAGCATCGTCCTCGCCGGGCAGCAGGTCGAATACCGGCTGGTCCGCGCGAGACGGCGCTCGATCGGCATGGAGGTCCATCTCGAAGGGCTCACCGTGCGCGCGCCGCGCTGGGTCAGCTTGCGCGAGATCGAGGCGGCCCTCGTCGAGCGCACGAAATGGATCCTGCGATCGCTCGCCGAATGGCGCGCCCGGCGCCGCGAGGTGATGCCGCGCCAATGGACGACCGGCGCGCCGATCGTGTTCCGCGGCGAGCAGCTTTCGCTCGAGGTCTTTCCCGCGCGCAGGCTCTCGATCGCAGCCGATCTATTCAACCTGACGGTCCGCCACCCGGAACCGCATGACGAGCGCCAGGTCGCCGACGGCGTACGGCTGTGGTTGAGGGATCAGGCATGGGCGCTGGTCGCGGCCCGGGTCGCGCACTACATGCACCGGGTGAGTCCACAGCCGGCGGCGGTGCGTCTGTCGGATGCGCGCAGTGAATGGGGCAGCTGCAATGCCAAAGGCGAGATCCGACTCAACTGGCGACTCGTGCAACTGCCGCCGGCGCTCGCCGAATACGTCGTGGCACACGAAGTCGCCCACGTCGTCGAGCTCAACCACTCGTCGCGCTTCTGGAGCGTCGTCGAGTCCCTGCTGCCCGGCCATGCCGCGCTGCGCCGCCAGCTCGACGACTGGACGGCACTTCTCGCGGCGTGAGCGGCCGACGAGGGCCCCCGCGCAGCGGGGATCGGAGGCCTTTGCGAATCGCCGCTACGAGGCCGACACACCGGCGTTGACACGCCGAGTCGGTCCAAGGAGGCCGAGGCGGCGTGAGCGAGGGAGCAGGGGCCCCGTCATGCGCGGGCCGGTGTCAGGCGAGCGGTGATGGGTTCTCGCGCCAGGCACTGGTGAGGCAAGGCGCGTCGTCGAGCGATGACCAGGGCAGCGAGGCGGGGCATGACGAGCGCGCAGACATGCGCTGCCCCGCTGCCCAAGGGCTAGATGCGGCGCAGGCGACAGCGCGCCGTGGCCGTCAGTGCTCCTGCGGCGCAGGCAGCTCGGGCAGCCGCAACGCCACACGTGCCTGCGTCTTCAGCAGTCGCGTCAGCGCGGTCGCGAGCTCATCGTGCCCGCGCGTGTCCCGCCAGTGACCGTGGTCGGCGCGAAAATGAAAGCCGCCGGTCTTCGCCGCGACCCAGATCTCGCGGTTGGGCACGTGGCGGTTGACGATGATCTTGCTGCCGTCCTCGCACTCGACCGTCAGCACGCCGTCGGTGAGATTCCAGTCGATGTCGGCGTCGCTCGTCTCGAGCGCGGCGTCCAGCGCGAGGCCGATCGTCTCGAGCGTCGCGTCGGCTGCGGCAATGAACGCGGATTCGTGCATGGCGCCATGCTAGGATTTGCCGCGATGGTACGTCAAATCCCGATCCGCAACGCCCTTGCGGTGTCGATGCTCGCCGCGCTGACCCTCGCCATTGCCGGCTGCGGGGTCAACGGGCCGCTGCGTCCGGCGCCGAAGGCGGCGCCTGCAACCCCCGGGCCGGCGACAGTCGCGCCACCCACGGCGCCGGCGCCGTCGAACCCCAAGCCGTGAGCGCCTTCGAGTACGCCGGCGGCGAGCTGCGCGTCGAAGGCATGTCGCTGACCGCGATCGCGGAGCGCTACGGCACGCCCTGCTACGTCTATTCGCGCGCCATGCTGACGCAGGCGTATCGCGAGTTCGACGCGGCGTTCGAGGGCATTCCGCACCTGGTCTGCTACGCGATGAAGGCGAACTCCTCGCTGGCGATCGTCGACCTGTTCGCCCGGCTGGGCAGCGGCTTCGACATCGTCTCGGGGGGCGAGCTCACGTGCATCGCAGCCGCCGGGGCCGACGCGCGCAAGGCGGTCTTCTCCGGCGTCGGCAAGAGCGACGCCGAGATGGAGGCGGCGCTCGCCGCCGGGATCCTCTGCTTCAACGTCGAGTCGGCGAGCGAGCTCGATCACCTGGCCGCGGTGGCCCGGCGGATGGGTGTGCGCGCCCCGGTGAGCCTGCGCGTCAATCCCGACGTCGATCCGCTGACGCATCCGTACATTTCGACCGGGCTCAAGGAGAGCAAGTTCGGCATCGCGTTCGCCGACGCCCCGGCGCTGTACCGCCGGGCCGCGGCGATGCCGTCGATCGCCGTGCAGGGAATCGACATCCACATCGGTTCCCAGATCACCGAGCTCGACCCGTACCGCGAAGCCGGGGCCAAGGTGCTCGCCCTGGTCGACGCGCTCGCGGCGGAAGGCATCCGCCTCTCACATGTCGATTTCGGCGGCGGACTCGGCATCCGGTATCGCGACGAATCGCCGGTCGCCATCGCCGATTACGCCGGCATGTTGCGCGGTCTCGTTGCCGGGCGGCGCGAGACGCTGCTGTTCGAGCCGGGACGGCGCCTGGTCGGCGAGGCGGGAGTGCTGCTGACGCGCGTCCGCTTCGTCAAACCCCAGGCGGCCCGCAACTTCGCGATCGTCGACGCCGCGATGAACGACCTTCTCAGGCCGTCGCTGTACGAGGCGTGGCATGCGATCGACCCGGTGCGTCCGCGGTCGACCGCCGCGCGCGTGTGGGACATCGTCGGACCGGTGTGCGAGAGCGGCGACTTCCTCGGTCACGACCGGATGCTCGCCCTCGAGGAGGGTGACCTGCTCGCGGTTCGCGCCGCCGGCGCGTATGCGATGTCGATGAGCTCCAACTACAACAGCCGTCCGCGCGCCTGCGAAGTGCTCGTCGACGGCGACAGCGCGCTGCTCATCCGCCGGCGCGAGACCATCGCCGAACTCCACGCGCTGGAAATTCGGCTGCCCTGATCAACCGCGCCGCGAACGCCGAAAATTCGCACTGCCGATCGCTTGCGAGCGATTTGCGAATACGCAACAGTCGCGCTCCGCGCTGTTCTAATCGCGGTACAGATCTTGCAAAAGCGCTAAACGTGGCTACAATGCAGGCAGCAGGTGCCAATGGATTTGTCAAGAGGTCGGCTCCAAAAATTTCGCAGCAGGAGCGGCTCCTTGTGATTCCGGCGACATCTGCCAAGAAGGACCATAACAGGTACATTGAACTCAGACAGGAGAATCAACGATGATGGCTGACATGATGTCGATGATGACGCCGGCGGCTCCCGCCGCGGCGCCGAAGAAGAAGGCGAAGAAACGCAAGGCGGCCCCGAAGAGGAAGGCCGCCAAGAAGGCTGCCCCGAAGAGGAAGGCCGCCAAGAAGAAGGCTGCGCCGAAGAAGAAGGCCGCCAAGAAGAAGGTAGCCAAGAAAAAGGCTGCGCCGAAGAAGAAGGCCGCCAAGAGGAAGGCTGCGAAGAAGAAGTAGCTTCTTCGACCAGGCGCCGTCGCAGATGTGTGACGGACGGAAACGGGCGACGCGTTGCGTCGCCCGTTTTGCATCCGGCGTCAGGATCCGAGCGCCGCAGCCAGCCGGGTCAGCGCGGCGCCGGAATCGGGGGATCGATGCCGCTTCCGGGCATACGGCCCGTCGCGGGCCCGCCCGCCCGTCAGCGCTCGCTGATCGCGCTGTCGCCGCGCACGGCCGCGGTGGCGACCGCCCGCTTGGGTTCGTGATGCACGGCGGTGCGGGGCTTGGCGTGCCGCGTCGCGGCCACCTTGGTCTTCCGGGGGTGATGGGGCGCGCTCCGGACGGTGCCGGACCCGGTCTTCGCCACCTTGGTCCTGGCCCCATGCCGATGGCCGGCACTCGCGTGCTCGACCCTCACAGGGCGCGCATCGCTGGTGATCCGCAGCTTCTCGCCCGCCCGCAGCCAGTTCCGCGACAGGTGGTTCCAGCGCCGGATGTCCTCCATCGAGACGCCGTAGTGGGCCGCGATGCCGTGGACGGTGTCGCCGCGGCGGACGACGTAGTAGAAGGTGCGCCCGGCGGGCACCGTCGTGAACACCGCGTGCTCGAGGGACTGCGCGCTCGCCTCCGATGGGCGCTGCGAGGGCACGAGCAGCGAATAGCCGGTCGGCACGGTCGAGTGCGGACCGATGCCGTTGACCGACTTCAGGGTCTCGAGCGACATTCCGTAGCGCAGCGCCACCTGGGCGAGCGTTTCGCCGGGCTTCATCCGGTGCGCCTGCCACGAGACCAGGGGCTGGTCCATCAGGTCGAGCTTGGCGGCGAAGATTTCCGCCTTGTCGATCGGGAGCAGGATTCCGTACTCGTCCGCGCCGAAGATCACCGGCCGGTTGTGCTGCGGATTCAGGGCCAGGAACTCGTCGAGCGGCATTTCGGCGAGCTCGG
This sequence comes from Casimicrobiaceae bacterium, assembly GCA_035311025.1. GTDB lineage: Bacteria > Pseudomonadota > Gammaproteobacteria > Burkholderiales > Casimicrobiaceae > VBCG01. The sequence continues at coordinate 4,445 of DATGDG010000038.1, read as the reverse complement.
CCGCGCGCTTGACGTCCATCTGGACCGTCGTCCGGACGATCGTGAAATACGGCGCATCGGGGACATCCGCCAGCACGAGTCCGAACTTCGCCGGGTCGGCGACGATGTTCTTCACCGCCTGCAGCTTGGGCAGGTAGTTGCGCGTCTCGTCCGCCATGCTCTGCAGGCTCGCGTAGTCGGTGGGCAGGCCCCGCGCGCGATTGCGGGCAATCGCGCGCTCGACGTTGCCCTCGCCCCAGTTGTAGGCTGCGAGTGCCAGCTGCCAGTCATCGAACTCGGCGTGGAGCTGCTGCAGGTAGTCGAGCGCAGAGTTGGTCGCGGCGACGACATCGCGCCGTGAATCGAACCACCAGTTCTGCTTGAGACCGTAGAGCTTCCCCGTCGCCGGCATGAACTGCCAGATGCCCGACGCATGGGTCGCGGACATCGCGTTCGGGTTGAATGCGCTCTCGACCATCGGCAGCAGCGCGATTTCCAGCGGCATGTGGCGCTGCTCGACCTCGGTCACGATGTGATAGAGGTAACGGCGGCTGCGCTCGACCATGCGCGCGACGTAGTCGGGCCGCGCCGCGTACCAGTGCTCCCACTTGTCGACCAGCGGGCCCTCGATGTCGGGGATCGCGTAGCCCCGCACGATGCGATCCCACAGGTCGCCCTTCGCCGCGGGCAGGGGCTCCAGGTCGGCGGCCGGCCCCTCGAACGGGTTGTCGACGACGATCTTGGGCGGTGGGGGCGGGAAATGGACTTCGGGCAGCTGCGCAACTGGGGAGGACGGCGGCGGGGTGGTGACGGTCGCACATGCGCCGAGCGCGAGTATCACCGGCAGGATCAGGTATCGTCGGAAACGCAATTCGGCTGGTCCAATGCAATTGCGCGCGAATCCTCGATCGACCGCGCGGGCTGCGGCGATGGTAGGCCCGGGGGGGCGAAGCGTCAACCCGAATGAACGGGACGGCGCGCAGATTCCGCAGTTTTCGGTCCTCCGCGCCGCCGGGGCGCGATCCACCCCGCCCCGCCGGCACGGCCGGTCACGCGCTCACTGGAATCCGTTCTTCCATTCGCGCAGCTCCGCGAAGACGTCGACGGCCTGCGTCAGCGCGCGACCCGCGTGGGCCGAGGCTGCGGCGACGACGCCGGGCACCTCGGCGCGCAGGAATGGATTGGTTGCCCGCTCCTCGGCGATGGTCGACGGAAGCGTAGGCGCCCCCGCATCGCGCTTCGCCTGCTCGCGCGAGACGCGCGCGGGCAGGGCGGGATTCGCAGGCTCGACGGCCGAAGCGAAGCGCAGATTGGCCATCGTGTACTCGTGCCCGCAGTAGACCCGCGTCGTCCCGGGCAATGCGGCGAGCTTCGACAGCGACGCCCACATCTGGGCCGGCGTGCCCTCGAACAACCGCCCGCAACCCGCCGCGAACAGCGTGTCACCGCAGAACAGGAGGTCCTCGTCCGGCGAGACGAACGCGATGTGTCCCGCCGTGTGCCCCGGGATGTCGACGACGTCGAGCGGCAGCCCGATGCCAGGCACGACGATGGAGTCGTCCTGCACGAGCGCATGGGTGCGGCCCGGTATCGCTTCGCGCGCAGGCCCGTAGACGGGGACGTCGAAGCGGCGCTTGAGATCCGCAATCCCGCCGACATGGTCGCCGTGGTGGTGCGTCGCGAGTATCGCGGCGAGCTCGAGCGCATTCGCGTCGAGGTATGCGAGCACCGGCACGGCGTCGCCCGGATCGACGACGACCGCGTGCCGGCCCTCGCGCAGCAGCCAGATGTAGTTGTCCCTGAATGCGGGGATGGGGATAATCGGCATCATGGATCGACCCTGTGGTTTCGCCGAAGGCGATGCTCAATCGCTGGGTTCGTGGTTCGCGACCCCGCTCGGCGCGTATCTGTGCGCACGCGAGCAGGCGTACTTCGATCATACCGTCGCCGACATCTTCGGGTTCCACGCGTTGCAGATTGGCCTGCCCCAGTGCCCGTTGCTCGCGCAGAGCCGCATCGTGTCGAGGTGGACGCTCGATTACGATCACCCTGCAGATGTCATCGCCGACCCCCACGCGCTGCCGTTGGGCGAGAACACGATCGATCTCATCGTCCTGCCGCATGCGCTCGAGTTTGCCGGGGATCCGCACCTGATGCTGCGCGAAGCCTACCGGGTGATCCGCCCCGAGGGCCAGATCCTGATCTCGGGCTTCAACCCGTTCTCGCTGTTCGGCATGAGGCGCTACTTCGGTCGCGGCGCCACCCCTCCATGGAACGGCAACTTCATCGCGCTCTACCGGCTCAAGGACTGGCTGTCGCTGCTCGGATTCGACGTTCTCGGCGGGCGCCTCGACTGCTACGTGCCTCCGTTCTCACAGGAAAAATGGCTGCGTCGCTTCGCGTTCTTCGAGAAGACCGGCGATCGCTGGTGGCCCATCACCGGCGGTGTCTACTACCTGCGGGCGATCAAGAAGGTGCTGGGCATGCGCCTGATGACGCCCGCCTGGGAGCGTCGCGAGAGCCGCAAGAAGGCCCTGGTGACCGCGCACGGCACGCGCGAGGGCCTGACGACTCCGCGGATGCGCCGGTGAGCCCGGTCGTCATCTACACCGACGGGGCGTGCAAGGGCAATCCCGGACCCGGCGGGTGGGGAGCGTTGATCACCTGCGACGGTCACGAGAAGGAGCTCTTCGGCGGCGAGCTGGCGACGACGAACAACCGGATGGAGCTGACGGCGGTGATCCGGGCGCTGGAAGCGCTGAAACGCGACTGCGACATCGACCTGTACGTCGACTCCCAATACGTCAAGAACGGCATGGAGACGTGGATCAAGGGCTGGAAGAAGAATGGCTGGCGCACCAGCGACCGCAAGCCGGTCAAGAACGCCGAGCTGTGGCGCGAACTCGACGCGCTCGTCGCAGGCCACCGGATCCGCTGGCACTGGGTGAAGGCGCACGCCGACACGCCGGGCAACCATCGCGCCGACGAACTCGCCAATCGCGGCGTCGAGGCGGGAAAGCGCGGCGCCTGACGCGTTGGCCGCCGCGGCGCCGTCAGCCCGCGCCGGAAGCGCGCTCGATCCGGCGCGCGAACACGGTCATCTCCTTTTCCGCCTGGCGGTCGCCCTTGCGTTTCGCGACCTCGATGCCGCTGCGGTAGGCGGCGAGGGCCGCCGGGGCGTCGCCGCTGCCCTCGAGCGCCTTCGCATACAGCTTCCATGCGGCGGTGAATTCCGGATCGAGCGCAACCGCGCGCTCCAGCGCAGCCCGCGCGTGTTCCCAGTCGCCGAGCTTCGCGTACTCGTTGCCGATCGAGTAGCGCAGCAGCGCGCCCTCCTTGCCCGCGGCGAGCATGCGCTCGAAACTCGCGAGCGCAGCGCTCTTCGCCACCCGGTCTTCCCCGGGATCCCCCGGGCCCCCTGGTCCGCTGTCCCCGCCGGTCACGTCACCACCCTAATGGAGGATGAACGCGTCGGTCTCGCAATCGACCCTGCGCAACGGGTAGATCACGCTCTTGTCGGCACCGTTCAGCGGCCCTTCGATCGTCTCGTAGAGCCAGCCGTCGGTGCCGCCGCGTCGATAGATCAGGCGCGCGGGGAATGCCGCGGTCGTGTTCGCGAACGTGAAGATCGTGTCCTTGTCGTCGGTCGTCGTCGTCGCGAGCTTGAACGCCAGTTCCTTGCGGTCGCCCGAGAACTGGGAGAACAGGATCGCCCCGTCACGCGACTCGAGTCGCAGGTACTCGTAGTCGTTCATCTTGCCGTCGAGGGCGAGCTGTCCGACACCCACCATGATGTCGCCCTGCGGCGGCATCCAGTACTCGCGGAATTCGCGATGGTTGACTTCGCCGCGCCAGCAGCCCGGCAGCCAGGCCAGCGGCGCCAACGGGCCGGTTGCCGCCGGCTTGGCGGGCGCTGCGCCCGGCGCGGCCCCTGCGGGAGAAGCGGGCGCCGCGGCGGCAGGGGGCGCAACCGTTGCGGGGGCGGCCGGCGCCGCGGCGTCGGTCGACTGCGCGGCAGCGCCAGCAGCCAGTAGAAGCCCGATTACGACAACCGGCGCCAGCAGCATCGGACGGACGGCGTAGAAGGGGTAGCGAGAGCGGTTCATCGTGATCGGAGCGCGGTCACTGCAGCCGCGCAAGAGGCAGGTTGAGCAGGAGGTTCTGCGGCTTGAGGCGAAGCCGGTTATTTGAATCCATCGCCATGGCGAGCCACACCGGTCGGCCCGCGAGCGCGGCGCGCATGTCGCCCGGATTCGCGAAATCGAGCCGGAACAACGCAAGCAGGCGGTGCATCCGCGCCTCGTCGACGTCCTGCCGATTGTACAGGTCGTTGAGGATCCCGCTCGCTTCGGCGTCGAGACCCACATGCCACGCCCAGTGGCGATCGTCGATCTCGCGCTCGCCGCGGATCGCCACGTTCACCCCGAGAAAGTGGTCGATCCAGGCCTCGAGCACCCGCATCAGCG
>DATGDG010000037.1:0-7124 GCA_035311025.1 Casimicrobiaceae bacterium | reverse complement strand
GCCGCCTACCTGCTCCAGAACAAGGATTCGCCGGACAAGTACGCGAAGCTGTTGCTGCGCAGCCTCGCCAAGCCGATGGCAAAACCGGTGTGGCCCGCGAACCTCGACGCGCCTGCAGCGCCGGTCGACACGACGGTGCTGGCCGCGACCTACGCCGCGGCACGACAGATCTGGACCGCGCAGCGCGACGCGATCGTCACGGCGGTCACGAACTCGCAGTCGGCGCTCTACGCCAACGTGTACAAGCGGGGAAGCATCGACCAGGCAGCGGGCGAATGGGATGCGTGGTTCGACGAGGGGTCCCCGGTCGCCCAGGCTCCGGACAAGAACAAGCTCCATCTGCTGTCGAGCGGCACGCTGGCCGCCCGCACCAAGAAGGGCCAAGCCACGCCGACGCACGCGTTCTTCGAGCACGCACAGCGCCTGCTCGATGCCCGCAACCTCGTCACCGAGGCGCTCGCTCTCGCCCGCCTGCGCCTGATCCGCGACCTGGTCGAAACCGTCGGCCCGGACCTGCGTCGCCGCAAGCGCGAGCGGCGCGTGGTGTCCTTCGACGACATGCTCCGCAACCTCCACGATGCGCTCGAGGGCGGCGATCATCCGGAGCTGGCGGGGTCGCTGCGCGAGAAGTTCCCGGTGGCGCTGATCGACGAATTCCAGGACACCGATCCACTGCAGTTCGCGATCTTCGACCGCATCTATGCCAAGGGCAATCTGCCCGCGTTCCTCGTCGGCGATCCCAAGCAGGCGATCTACAGCTTCCGCCACGCCGACCTGCACACTTACCTGCGCGCGCGCCGGAGCGCGTACACCGTCTGCACGCTCGCCGCCAACCAGCGTTCGACGCAAGGGCTGATCGAGGCACTGAACGGGCTGTTCTCGACCAGCCCCGATGCCTTCATGCTGCCCGGCCTCGACTATCACCCGGTCACGATGGGCGCCAAGCCGCGCCCGCCCTTCACCGACGCGACCGCCGACCAAACGGCGGAGCGCGCCGATCTGCGGGTGTGGACGCTGCCGCAGGCAGCCGACGGCGAGCCGATTCCCAAGGCCGAGGCGAGGATGCGCGCCGCGCGGGCCGTCGCGGCCGAAATCGCGCGGCTGGTCACCGAAGGCGCGCAGGGCCGGATCGGCATCGGCGAGCGCAGGCTGCAGCCTGGCGACATCGCCGTGCTGGTGCGCACCCACGCGCAGGGCGGAGAGCTGAAGCGCAGACTCGCAGAATTGGGCATCGGCAGCGTCGAGCTGTCGCAGGCGAGCGTGTTCCAGTCGCCCGACGCCGAGGAAGTCGAGCGCGTGCTGATCGCGATCCACCAGCCGTCACGCGACACCCTGCTGCGCGGCGCGCTGGCGACCGAGATGATGGGCTGCGACGCCGCAAGGATCGCAAAGATCTCGGCCAGCGAAGGTGAGCTCACCCAGTACCTCGAACGCTTCGCCGCCTACCGCGACCTCTGGCTGCGCTTGGGCGTCGGCGTCATGTACCGCAGGCTGCTGTCGGACGAAGGGGTCAGTGCGCGCATGCTGCGCCGCGACGACGGCGAGCGCCGGCTCACCAACCTGCTGCACCTGGGCGAACAGATCCATCAGGCGGCTGCCACGCACGAATCGCCCGACGCGCTGCTGCGCTGGCTGGCGGCGCAGCGCCGCGATGGGGCCGCCGACGAGGTCGCGCAGCTGCGTCTGGAGTCCGACCGCAATCTCGTCCAGATCGTCACCATCTACAAGGCGAAGGGCCTGGAATTCCCGATCGTGTTCTGCCCGTTCCTGTGGGACGGCAACACCCGATTCGCCGGCGCGAAGCCGGAAGGACGCGAATATCACGCCGAGGACGGCACGGCGCTCATCGACTTCCGGTCCGACGACGAGCTCGGCGCGCGGAAGGCGCAGGTCGACGACCAGATCAGGCTCGAGCAATCGGCCGAGTCGCTGCGCCTCATCTACGTTGCGCTGACCCGCGCCGTGTACCGCTGCTATTTGATCGCAGGTACGTACGGCACCAGAAACTTCGGCAACGCCTCGACCTCGGAGAGCACGAAGAGCCTGCTCAACTGGCTGGTCGCCGGCGGCAACCAAACACCGAAGGCCTGGTTCGAGGGCAAACGCTCGCCGGCCGACATCGCCGCCGCATGGCAATCGCTCGCCCGACGGCTGGAACCCCATCTCGCGCTCGCGCCGCTGCCTCAAGGGTCCGGCACGCCGGTCGCGCTGCCCGGACCCGCGCCCGAATCGCTGACCGCGCTGCCCCCGCCGAGGACGATCGCGCCCGCGTGGCGGCTCGGGAGCTTCAGCACTCTCGCCAGCGATGCCAAGAGCGAGCGCCCGGCGAACGACCACGACGCACGGATCGTCGAAGGCGCAAAGAGGATCGGCCCCCCGCCCCCGGACGTCGCGCCCGACGACATCCTTAGGTTCCCGCGCGGCCCAAGCGCCGGGGAGTGCCTGCACGCGATCTTCGAGCGCGTCGACTTCACCGCGCCGGCGGGCTGGCACGACGCCGTGACCGACGGCCTGTCGGCGCATCCGCAATTCGGCGCCGGCACGCGCGCCGGGCAGCCGCCTCAATTCGCGCGCATGGCCGCGCGGATGCTCGCCGACGTGATGAACACGACCCTTCCCGACGGCATCGTGCTGGGCTCGATCCCCACGACGCGACGCCTCACCGAGCTCGCGTTCAGCCTGCCTTCGCCGCGCGTGTCGGCGAGCGCGCTCAACGCGACCCTGAAGCATCTCGGCTACGACGTGCCGCGCCTCGCGTTTCGCGACCTCGAAGGCTACCTGCGGGGATTCATCGATCTCGTCTTCGAGCACGGCGGGCGCTACTACGTGCTCGACTGGAAATCGAATCACTTGGGCTACGCTCCGGACGATTACGGAACGGCCGGGCTGCAGGCGGCGATGGCCGAGCACAGCTACCACCTGCAATACCTGCTCTATTCGCTCGCCATCGACCGCTACCTCGGGCACCGCGTGCCGGGTTATCGGTACGACCGGCATTTCGGCGGCGTGCTCTATCTGTTCGTGCGTGGCATCCGTCCCGGCTGGGTCAATGCCGACGGCAGCGCGACGGGCGTGTTCCACCATCGGCCGACCGCCGCGACGATCGCGCGCCTCGACGCGCTGTTCGCCGAGCTGCCCGCGGAGGCGTTGCGATGACCCCGATGGGCCGCCCCGACGGGGAAACCCGGAGTGCGCAGGACGAGGGCAATCCCATGAGCGTCGAGTCGCCGTCCCGCGGCGCGAATCGCGCGGGGCAGCCCGACGAGGCCCTCGCTGCAGGCTTTGCCGATCACGTCCTGCGCTGGGCCCGCGAGCGTGACGCCCCCGACCACACGCTCGACGCACTGCGGATGGCGGCGCGCGCGACCAGCCTTGCCACCGCTTCGGGCCACGTCTGCGCCCATCTCGCCGACATCGCCGCCGAACACGGGAAGCTCGACGCGCAGGCATTGCGCGTCGCGCTGCTCGCCTCCGGCATGGTCGGGACGCAGCAGGCACCCGATGCCCTGCCGCTGATCCTCGACGACGACGGCCGCGTCTACCTGCACCGCTACTTCGACTACGAGCGCCGGCTGGCACGACGGCTGATGGCGCCCTGGCCGATTGCATCGGCCGGCATCGGCGAGACCGTGAAATCGCTGCTCGGCCGGCTGTTCGCTGCCAATGAAAGACGTCTCGACGATCGCGCCGACTGGCAGAAGATCGCGACGGCCCTGGCGCTCGAGCGTCCCCTGACCATCATCAGCGGCGGCCCCGGCACCGGCAAGACGACCACCGTCGTCAATGTGCTGGCCTGCGCCCTCGCCGGAAATCCCGACTGCCGGATCCGCCTCACTGCGCCAACGGGCAAGGCGGCGGCGCGGATGCTGGAGGCGGTCCGCGCTGCGGCCGTCCAACTTCCCCCCGACCTGCGCGAGCTCCTGCCGGCGGAGTCGTTCACCGTTCATCGCCTGCTCGGCGTGCTGTCCGACGGCAAGTTCCGCCACGACCACCACAACCCGCTGCCGGTCGACCTGCTCGTGGTCGACGAGGCGTCGATGCTCGACCTGGCGCTTGCGACCAAGCTGGTCGAGGCGGTGCCTCGCGACGCGCGCATCGTCCTGTTGGGCGACAAGGACCAGCTCGCCGCCGTCGAGTCCGGCGCCGTGTTCTCCGAGCTCTCCGCCGATCCGACGTTGAGCGGCGCCTGCGTCGCGCGCCTGTCCGAAATCACCGGCATTCCCACCGCGCGCATCGTCTGCGCCGCGCCGATCAAGCCCACGCCCCTGCACGACAGCGTCGTGTGGCTCACCGAGAACTTCCGTTTCGCGAAGGATTCCGGCATCGGCCGCCTCGCCGCGCTGGTGAACGCCGGCGAGGCGCGGGCGGTGATCGACTTCCTGCGCTCCGACAGCGATCCGGCGCTCGCGTGGATCGAGGATGCGCATCCGGTACCGCAGGCCGCATCGCTGCAGCGGATCGTCGACGCCATGGCAGCGTACATCGGGGCTGCGCGCGCCGACCTCGACAACAGGGCCGCACTGTTCGACGCGCTCGGCTGCTTCCGCGTGCTGTGTGCCGAGCGCGAGGGCCCGCGCGGCGTGCTCGCGATCAACCAGTTCGTCGGCCGGCAATTCCGCAGGCTGCTCGACCATCCGCTCGATCCCGGCAGCCGCTCCGAGTGGTATCCCGGGCGCCCGGTGATGGTGCTGCGCAACGACTACGTGCAGCAGCTCTTCAACGGCGACATCGGCATCGTGCTGCCGGACGTGCCCGATGCGCCCGACGCGCTGATGGTGTTCTTCCCCGACAGCAAGGGCGGATTCCGGCGCGTGCCCCCCCTGCGCCTGCCCGAGCACGAGACCGCGTTCGCCACGACCGTGCACAAGGCGCAGGGCTCGGAGTTCGACGACGTGATGCTGATGCTGCCCGCCAGGTCGAATCGCGTCGCGACACGCGAGCTGCTCTACACGGCGATCACGCGTTCGCGGTCGGAAGTGACGATGGTCGGTGGCGCCGAGGTCGTGGAGAAGGCGATCGCTTCACCGACGCGGCGGTATTCCGGATTGGTGGCGAGGCTGGCAGCTAGGGACTGAGCAGCGCCTCCACGCGGCGCAGGAAATCTTCCTCGGACAGCGGCGTGGCATTGCGGTCGAGCGGCAGCGGGAAGTGCCGCGCACCCGGAATGTCCCACGCCTTGGCGTTCGCGCCCTCGGGATCGATCGACACCGGAATGCCTTCGACCTCGTAGAAGCTCGTTCCGAGCGGGAACAGCGCGGCCGCGATGGCCGCCCCATATTCGATGAAGGCGTCGCGCTCGTCGACCCCGATGACCCGGCACAGCTGGTTTGCCAGCGCAGCTGCGAGCCCGATCCGGTTCGCAAGCGGCGCGCCGGCCTCGCCGGCCGTCACGAGTTCCTGCGCCTGGCTCAGAACCACGCGCAGTGCTCGCGCGACACCGTCGACCTCGGCTCGATTGACGAGGGCCATGCCCGCAACTCTACTCCATCGCGGCCCCGTCGAAGGCCGGTCCTCCACCTTCCGCGCGATGTCGGCCCACTTGAGGCCTTTCCTGATCCCGGTGGCAATGACGGCTTCGGTCACGTCGTTGCGCGTCATGTTCTGCTCCCCGGGTCGGGCGCACCCTGTTCCTCGGCAGATCCCGGCGCCTGCATCGGCGCATCGGTCGGCGGGTCCGCCGCAATGGGGGCTGGGTCCCCGACTGCATCCGGCCAGAACCGCTGCGTGCGCTCGACGGCTTTCCATCGCCGCGCGAGGTCGGTGAGACTTCCCTGCTCGAGGCCGGCGGACCAGCCGGTGCACAGGCCGAGCGCACGTTGTGCGTCGGCACCTGCGCCTGCAGCGAGCGTCGACATCAGCTGGCGCGTCGTGGCCAGATCGTTGAGCGTCCCGAGCGCCTTCTGCAGCTGGCTGAAGCGCCGCAGGAACCGGTCGAGCCTGCCACCGGCGTAGAGGGAACCGAAGAACTCGGCGGTGTATCGCATCTTCTTCGCGGCGATGCGCAGCAGATGCCGTTCCGGCCCCGAAAGCCGTGTCAGGCGCTTCGCCCGCTTGCGCAGCTGCGCCTGCCGCTGCGAGAGCAGCCTCGCCGAGACGGGGGCCGCCGGAACCTGAAGCCCCGGCCGCTCGCGCACCGCGACGACGAATTCGCCCAGGTCGAACACCAGGGCCAGGTACCGTTGCGATTGCAGCGCTTCGCTCGCCGTTCGCCGGACCCGCCGGCGCTGGAATCCGGCTCCGCGCACCAGGGCGGGCAGACCGGGCTCGTCGGGAAAGGTCGCGAGAAGCTTCGGGAACGTCTCCGCCAGCAGCACGTCCCAATTGCGTGCCTCGCCCAGCAGGCCGGCAAGCCAGCGCAGCTCGGCGACCAGCGGATGCGCCTTGATCGCTTCATCGATCTGCCCGAACACCGTGAAAGCGGTGCGCAGCCGGCGGGATGCGACCCGCATCTGGTGCACGTGTTCGGGATCGTAGCGCGGCGACGCTCTCGCCGCTTCCCAGTTGCGGTGCAGGTGCGCGAGCCCGCTCCCGACGATCGTCGACATCGCCTCCGCAGCCGTCGCATCGGCATGCAGGACCGGCGATCCCGCCAGCCTCGGCCGGGTCAGCGGCTCGCGGCGCCACAGCGCATAGCCGCGCTCGGCCTTGCTCCAGGCCTCCGGCACCAGCGGGAGCGCGTTGACCAGATCGCGTGCAATCGCAAACAGGGCGAGGGGTGCGCCGGATTTCAGCTCCAGCTCGACTTCGCACAGCGCAGCCTTGCGGCGCCCGTCGAGCGTGCGCACTTCGCCCTGATCGAGCGCACATTCCACCCGCGCGCCGTCCGCGGCATGCAGCAGCCACGTCGTGCGGTGAATCACGGTCTCGAACCGCGGCAGAAGCTCGCCCGCAGCCTGCCACCGGCCGAGTTGCTTGCGCAGACGCCTGTCGTCGATCCCGGAAAGGTCGAGCACGCCCCGGGTCACCGGGTGATCGCTCTCGCCGCGCACATGCAAGCCGCCCCCTGCCGCAACTTCGTTCTTCAGCGTCTGCGTCCATTGCCGCTGCGCGCGCCGCAGACGCAGCGTCAGCTGCGAACTGCGCAGATCGGCGTCCGACGTGTCGAAATAGACCGACGTCAGCGT
>DATGDG010000036.1:0-4465 GCA_035311025.1 Casimicrobiaceae bacterium | reverse complement strand
GAGCAGCGTCTTCTCCTCCACGGCCCTTCGCCTCCGGACCCCTGCGTCCGCGCCCTCGCTGGCGGGCCTGCTGCTGCTTCTGCTGCGCCGCGCGCGCAGATAGATACTCCCACCCCTCCTTCGAGCAGTGCCCGCGCCGTCCCGCCCCGGGGCGGTCGTATTCGTCCATCGCCGACGGGATCAACGATGCTTGCCGTGCCTTCGCAGAAATACCGCCCTTTCCGGCCGGTCGAACTTCCGGACCGGACCTGGCCGTCGCGGACGATCACCCGTCCGCCGATCTGGCTCTCCACCGACCTGCGCGACGGCAACCAGGCGCTGGTCGAGCCGATGGACGCGGCGCGCAAGCTGCGGATGTTCAGGCAGCTCGTCGACATCGGCTTCAAGGAGATCGAGGTCGCATTCCCGTCGGCATCGCAGACGGACTTCGACTTTGTCCGCCAGCTGATCGAGCAGGACCTGATTCCGGACGACGTGACGATCCAGGTCCTGACGCAGTCGCGCGAGGAGCTGATCCGGCGGACGTTCGAATCGCTGCGGGGAGCGAAGCGGGCGATCGTGCATCTCTACAATCCGACCGCGCCGCTGTTCCGCCGCGTCGTCTACGGCAAGGACCGCGCGGGCATCGTCGACATCGCCGTCGAGGGGGCCCGGATGTTCCGCGACTGCGCGGCTGCGCAGCCGGCGACCGACTGGCGCTTCGAATACTCGCCGGAAACCTTCACGATGACCGAGCTCGATTTCGCGCTCGAGATCTGCGAGCGCGTCGTCGAGGTCTGGGATTCGGCGACGCCCCATCCGGTCATCCTCAACCTGCCGGCGACGGTCGAGGTGGCGACCCCCAACGTGTTCGCCGATCAGATCGAGTGGATGCACCGCCGCCTCAGCCGCCGCGATCGCGTGCTCGTTTCCGTCCATCCGCACAACGACCGCGGCACCGGCGTGGCGGCCGCCGAACTCGCCGTCATGGCCGGTGCCGACCGCGTGGAAGGCTGCCTGTTCGGCAATGGCGAGCGTACCGGCAACGTCTGCCTGGTCACGCTCGCGATGAACCTGTATTCGCAGGGCGTCGATCCCGGCCTCGACTTCAGCGACCTCGGCGCCGTCATCCGGACCGCCGAGCACTGCACGGCGCTGCCGGTCCATCCCCGCCATCCCTACGCCGGCGAGCTCGTGTTCACGGCCTTCTCGGGCTCGCATCAGGATGCGATCAAGAAGGGCTTCGCGGCGCAGCGGGCGGCCGAGGCTGACGGCAGCACGATCTGGGACGTGCCCTACCTGCCAATCGATCCGGCCGACGTCGGCCGGACCTACGAGGCCGTCATCCGCGTCAACAGCCAGTCAGGCAAGGGCGGCATCGCGTACCTGCTCGAGCGCGACTACGGGCTGGCGCTGCCGAGGCTGCTCCAGGTCGAGTTCAGCCGCGCCGTCCAGGCGATCACCGACGCCACGGGCCGGGAGCTGACCGCGGCCGACCTGCACGCCGAGTTCCGGCGCGAGTACGTCGCACCCGCTGCACCGCTTTCCTACATCGACCACCGCTCCAGCCATGCCGGCGGGCGTTCCGGGAACGAGCAGCTGACCGCAAGGCTCGCGATCGAGGGCGCCGAGACGATCGTCTCCGGCGCCGGCAACGGTCCCGTCGACGCCTTCATCCACGCGCTGCGCGACCGGCTCGGCGCCGACGTGCACGTCATCGCCTATCACGAACATGCGACGGGCGCCGGCGAGGATGCCACGGCGGTCGCGTATGTCCAGCTTCGCTCCGGCGCGCGCAGCGTCTACGGCGTCGGCCTCGACGCGAACATCGTCACCGCGACGCTGAAAGCGGTCGTCGCCGCCGTCAATCGCGGCTGCGCGCAGGGATGCCTGGCACTGCGCGCCCCTGCCGGCGCGGCTGCCGCGTGATCCACACCATCTGCCCGAAGGAGGCGCCATGCCCGACCACCTGATCATCTTCGACACCACCTTGCGCGACGGCGAGCAGAGCCCCGGCGCGTCGATGACCAAGGAAGAGAAGACCCGCATTGCACGCCAACTCGAGCGGCTGCGCGTCGACGTCATCGAGGCCGGCTTTCCGGCATCGTCGAACGGCGACTTCGAGGCGGTCCAGGACATCGCAAGGGCGGTCCACGACAGCACGGTCTGCGGACTGGCGCGCGCCAACGAGAACGACATCCGCCGCGCCGGCGAGGCGCTGAAGCCCGCGAAGTCGATGCGCATCCACACCTTCATCGCCAGTTCGCCGATCCACATGCAGATGAAGCTGAGGATGACGCCCGAGCAGGTGTTCGAGCAGGCGGTGAAGGCGATCGGGTGGGCACGCCAGTACACCGACAACGTCGAATTCTCGCCCGAGGACGCCGGCCGGTCGGAGCCCGATTTCCTGTGCAGGCTGCTCGAGGCGACGATCGCGGCCGGGGCGACGACGGTGAACATCCCCGACACCGTCGGCTACACGATGCCCTGGCAGTTCGGCGCCCTGATCAAGTCGCTGCGCGAGCGTATTCCCAACTCGGACAAGGCGGTGTGGTCGGTGCACTGCCACAACGACCTCGGCGTCGCGGTGGCCAATTCGCTGTCGGCGGTGATGAACGGCGCGCGCCAGGTCGAGTGCACGGTCAACGGCCTGGGCGAGCGCGCGGGCAACGCGTCGCTCGAGGAGATCGTGATGGCGGTGCGCACGCGCAAGGACGTGTTCCCGTGCACGACGCGCATCGACGCGACCCAGATCGTCCCGGCGTCGAAGCTGGTGTCGGGCATCACCGGCTTCCCGGTGCAGCCCAACAAGGCGATCGTCGGTGCCAACGCTTTTGCGCACGAGTCGGGCATCCACCAGGACGGCGTGCTCAAGCACCGCGAAACCTACGAGATCATGCGCGCCGAGGACGTGGGCTGGGGGGCGAACAAGCTCGTCCTCGGCAAGCTGTCGGGACGCAACGCGTTCAAGACGCGGCTCACCGAGCTCGGCATCGACCTCCCGGGCGACGAGGCCATCAACGTCGCGTTCGCGCGATTCAAGGAGCTCGCCGACAAGAAGGGCGAGGTGTTCGACGAGGACCTGCATGCGCTGGTGTCCGAGGAGGGGATCGTGCCTGCGCACGAGCATTACAGGCTTTCGGCGCTCAAGGTGACGTCGGAGACCGGAACCGTGCCGCACGCGCGCGTGATGATGACCATCGGCGACACCGAAGTCGTCGCCGAGGTCGGCGGCGACGGGCCCGTCGACGCGGTGTTCAAGGCGATCGAGAGGATGGCCGGCTCCAAGGCGCAGCTGCTCCTCTACTCGGTCAATGCGATCACCGGCGGCACCGATGCCCAAGGCGAGGTGACGGTGCGGTTGGAGCGCGACGGCAGGATCGTCAACGGCAACGGTTCGGATACCGACATCATCGTGGCCTCGGCCAAGGCCTACATCAACGCGCTCAACCGCCTGCACGCCGGCGTCGTCAGGCTGAATCCGCAGCTCGCCGCCTAGGCACCCGCGGCGCCGGTACGGTCCACTTGACCGGTCCGAAGGGGCCGGCACGCGGTCGGCGCTGCGCCGGCGGCGGCGTGCCGGTCGGCCGGATTGCTGCAATGCGGT
Organism: Casimicrobiaceae bacterium; assembly: GCA_035311025.1. Classification (GTDB taxonomy): domain Bacteria; phylum Pseudomonadota; class Gammaproteobacteria; order Burkholderiales; family Casimicrobiaceae; genus VBCG01. The sequence continues at coordinate 879 of DATGDG010000036.1, read as the reverse complement.
AAAATATGCAGCTCGCAGCTGCCGCGGGCGCCGTCACGGCTGCATTTGCCCCCAGCCCGCTTCGGGCCGCTACCGGAACAAGGACCGCAATGAGCACTCCCAGCTATGGACCCGGCATCGAAATCACCGGTGCCGTCACCCCCGAATTCGCCGAGATCCTGACCGGCGATGCCGTCGCCTTTGCGGCCAGGCTGCAGCGCGCCTTCGGTGGCCGGCGCGACGAGCTGCTGGCAATGCGCGACGCCCGCCAGAAGCGATTCGACGCCGGCGAGCTGCCGCAGTTCCCGGCCGAGACGCGCGACGTCCGCGAAGGCAGCTGGACCTGCGACCCGGTGGGCGCCGACATCCAGGACCGCCGCGTGGAGATCACCGGCCCGGTCGACCGCAAGATGATCATCAACGCGCTCAATTCGGGCGCCAAGGTGTTCATGGCCGACTTCGAGGATGCGAACACGCCGCGCTGGGAGAACAACCTGCAGGGCCACATCAACCTGCGCGACGCGATCCGCCGCCGCATCGACTACGTGTCGCCCGAGGGCAAGGCCTACCGGCTGAACGACCGGACGGCGACCTTGTTCGTCCGTCCGCGCGGGTGGCACCTTCCCGAGAAGCACGTCCTCGTCGACGGGCACCCGATCTCCGGGGGCATCTTCGACTTCGCCCTGTACTTCTTCCACAACGCGAAGGAGCTCGTCGCGCGCGGCAGCGGTCCGTATTTCTACCTGCCGAAGCTCGAGAGCCACCTCGAGGCGCGGCTGTGGAACGACATCTTCGTGATGGCGCAGGACGCGCTGGGCATCCCGCGCGGAACCATCAAGGCGACCGTGCTGATCGAGACGATCGTCGCGGCGTTCGAGATGGACGAGATCCTCCACGAGC